>JABDJQ010000467.1 GCA_013002425.1 Gemmatimonadota bacterium | reverse complement strand
GCTGGTGCCACAGCCGGTGACTGTTGGCTGTCAGCGACCTGAGACAGACTCAATAGTCAAAACCCAACAAACGCCCCCGCTGGGTCGTAGGTTCGAGTCCTACCCGGGGAGCCAGGTCGGAGGTCTTGCGGTGACGCAGGGCCCGCTTCATCACACGACGGGTGCACGCCGACCGTAACGCCATCCCACCAATCTAACACAGACCAGCGTTCCGATACTGATCAGGAGTCCTGTCCGAAGAGACCGTGAAGAATAGCGCAGCGTGACATGGTGCGTTCCGGCGGGCAGGTCAACCGCAAGAAGTCCTTGCCATTCGCGCAGAGTTCCGGCATCGACACGCCAGTCCCTGTGGTAATTCTGATTGATAACAAGAGTCCCCCCGCCCGGCGTGGTCCCGTCGACTTCGATCGTATGCGGTTCGATTTCCCAGGACGACACGAGCCCTTCGCCCAGCCAGAAGCACTCCCCGCGATAATCGGGATTGGCGGCATAGTCGCCCTCCGCGTTTACCAGATAACGGGGCACCGCATTCTCGGCATTCGGGATCGCCGTGTACCAGTCGATCGTACCGATCCCGCGCATCAGGTTGATATAGGCGCTGGCCCTGTAGGGGTCCCACCGGTTGCGCGGCAGATCGTCTCCGCGAATCTGGTAGAACGTTTCCACCTTCTCTTTATCACCGGCGGAAATCGGTTCCGTGTAAGTGAGTCGCGAGACTTCCACGACCTTCGGATAGAGAAAAGCGCCGCCGCTTCCGATCAGCAGAATCGCGACGAGATGACGCATCCACGACCGGGGCAGTCGGCGGAGACTGTCGAAACTCTGTCCCGCCAGAACGCAGACGCATAGCACGGGAAGGAACGCGAAGTACTTCCCCGGATTGTTGATGGCGCTCAGAATGGGGAGCTTCGAGAGCGGATAGAAGAGATCGACCGGCGCGGAGTAAGCCATCGCGAGCCAGCAGAAGAAGAAGCCGGCGGCGGCCCATGGCAGAGATCTCCGCCAGTCGTACGCGAAAGCGACGGCCGCGAGGCACAGTGGAACCCATCCAATGCAGACGGAACTGAGCTTGTCGAGCCCCGCTTCCCCGTTCCAGGCAACCGCTTCCTGCCATAGACGCGAAAACGGGTATATCGAGAAATACGAGCTCCCCGGGTGGTTGAAGAGGCTCATGCGGGCAAGGCTTCCCTGGGTATTGATCACTTCGATTGCGGGGAGAATGCGGAACATGTAAAGCAGGAAGGTCAGTCCGAGCGCGACGGCCAGCCACACGGTCGGACGAACCCGCTCGAACCGGCGCGCGTCCGAGGCCGGGTAAAGCGAAATCCCCGGTATCAGATTGAAGCCGCAGAGGAACGCGAGAAACATGATCGACGCAAAGAACGTGAGCTTGCCGTCGGAAAGCATCGTCATGAACAGGGCGACGAGAATCACGAGGTAGCGCCTCCGGCCCGGCAGCGCAAGCAGGCAGCAGAGACAGGCCGGGATAAAACAGTAATAGACCTCGTTCGGGTTCCCGTCGCGCATTCTGACCGGAATCCAGAGACTCAGTCCGAAGAAGATCGCCGATGCGATCGCCCCCCAGCGGGTATGGCCGAGAAAGTTCCTGGCCAGAACGTAGAGGCCGGTCGCGCCGAACACCATCGAGAGAACGCCGATCCACTTGATCCCCATGACTGTTCCGAGGCAGAGCGTGAGCAAAATCAGCGGATTGAACGTGGGGTCTTCGGGCCCGCCGATGATCGGATAACCCCCGCCGACGAGGTGCGATCTCTGGAGTATCGTTCCGTGTTCGAGCAGACCCTGACGTGCGTGCTCGTGATGCGAAGCGAACAGGAAAAAATCGTTGTCGAGATTCACCAGCTGACCGCTTGTGAGCACTGGTAGACAGGCGGAGAGAATCACGGCGGCGATCCCGACGAGTACGACTCCATCCACCAGTCGGGGGGAAGTGTTCAGCATTGTCGGAAGGGATCGGGGTAGTCGCATGGGGCTTCGCTATTCCCTCGAGAGCATGCGGACGAAGTACATTTCGAGTGCATCATAACATTCGCATCTTCGCATGACGGATCGATTCGGCTGCGCCCCGAAGCCTCCCACCCTTCTCTTCCACACGCTTCCCCTAGTTCAATCCCTTGTCCTCTTCCCGCTTTCGTCTCTTCGCGAAGAATTCCTGCAGCACGTGTACGGCTTCGTTCGCGCCGATGCCGTGGACCACTTCGACCTGGTGCGCGAGGCGGGGGTCGTTCGTGACATCCGCCAGCGAAACGCAGGCGCCGGCGCGGGGGTCGGTGGCGCCGAAAACGAGCCGCCCGATGCGCGCGAGCACGATCGCGCCGGCGCACATGAAGCACGGCTCGAGCGTGACGTAGAGCGTGGCGCCGTGAAGCCGCCAGTCTCCCAGGGCTTCCGCCGCCGCGCCGATGGCGAGGATCTCGGCGTGCGCGGTGGGATCGTTCAGCGCCTCTGTGCGATTGTGCCCGCGCCCGATGATCTGCCCTTCGAACGTGATCACGGCGCCTACGGGAACCTCTCCCTCTTCTGCCGCCTTCTTCGCTTCGCGAAGCGCGTATGCCATGATCTGCTCGTCGGGATTGTCCGATAGAAACATGCGTCAGTTGTCCTCCGCGGGTTGCGTTGTCTGCTCGAGCTGCTTGATCTCGTCCGGACGCACGCCGAGCGCGCGCGCGACGCCGGAGAGCAGCGTTTCTCCACCATCGGCGCTCTTCGCATAGTGTTTCGCGAGCGCGATCTGGCGGATCATCGCGTCGCGCCGCCCGCGCGCCTGCATGACGCGCGCGTACTGCAGATGGAACGCGAATACGACCTCACGCTCGGCGGCGCGGATTCGGTGGTCGGGCAGCGAACGGATCGCCACTTCGGTCATCGCGAACGGATCACGGTCCCTTGCGCCGTCACCGGTGCCGACCCCCCACCCCACGCCGAACGGCACGGCAATCACGGGTGAGGTTTCGCCCGCGATCGTAACGCGTTTCGCCATGACGTCGGCATTCTCTTTGTTTGTAAAGTAAGGGGCTCCGCCCGAGGGTCTCTTCCGCCAGATCCCCTTCGGCTCGTCGACGACAACGTCGGTGCGCACGTCTTCGAGAGTTTGCAGATAGAGAACGGGCATCAGGATCTGACCGTTCCCGACGATCAGATTCGACTCGGGGGGCAGCGGACTCAGGAACGCGCGGGCCGTGTCGGCGGCGGCGTAGTTGCCGCGCTGGTCGATCGATCCGAAGCGAATCGCGATTCCGCCTGCGGCGAGCAGCACGGCCGCCCACGGCAGCCACGCAAGGCGGGGAAAGCGTCCGAGCGCCTGCGCGCCATATCCGGCGAGCGCGGCGAGCAGTGCGACGAGCGGAATGAAGAAGACGCGGTTGCTTGCGGTCGAGAAGGCCGTGTCTTCCCATGTCAGGATCGCGGGCAGAAGGACGGCGCCGAGAAAGAGCGCAAGCGTGACAGCGATGATCAGCGGGCGGCGCCACGCGCGAAACGCGCCCCAGAGAAAACCGAGGCTCCCGAGCAGGAGCGCGGTCAGCGCGAGTTCTTCCCGCAGCACGCGGCCGAGCAGCAGCCCTTTCGCGAGAAACGGAATCCCGCGACCGCGGCCGTCGCTTGCGAGCAGATCGCCGTACCCCGTTCGCATGAAGTGATCCCATGTATCTCCCCATGTCGTGAGCTGACTCCAGACGAGGGGAGCGTCGCTCGCAGCCCGGATCTTGAGATACGCGAGCAGCGAGAGAGGCCCGAGCAGCAGGGCGAGCGCCGCGATCCATGTGTTCGTGTTTTCGCGGCGCAGCCGGAACGCGGCGACGACAAAGAGCGGCGCGCCGTAGAAGACGTTGATCGGATGGTGCACGGCGCCGAGGCCGAGAAGATAGATCCCGAGCAGGAAGAGGCGCGCGTCTTTCGCGTAAACGCAGCCGGCGGCCGCGATGAGAAGCAGAAGCGACAACGGATACACTTCGGTGATGATCGATTCGCTCCACCAGGTGGGGCTCGAACCGAACACGATCGCGGCGAGAAGCGCGGGCGCGAGTGCCCCGGTCGCACGACGCACGACCGCGAAGAGCAGTCCGACCGACGCCGCGGCAAGCAGCGCGGAGAGCGTGTTCATGGCGAGGGCCGTGCCGCCGCCGATGCGAAGCGCGATGTTCCCGAGGAGCGTGTAGAGCGGGTAACCGGGCGGATGCGCGACGCCGAGCACGGATGACGCCGTGAGCAGTTCGCCGGAGTCGCCGAACACGATGCTTGGCGCGAGGGAGAGACGATAGATCACGAAGAACGCGAACGCGACGAGCCAGGGGAGCGCGCTGCGGAGCGCGGTTACCATAGCCGGCCGCCTGCGCCGGGGAGATCCGCCTCGACGGGATCGCGTCCCGCGAACTGCGCGAACCGTGCGGCGGCCTCTTTCGCGGTGGCGCCCTCCCCTTCTTCACTCGCGATGAGCCAGAGGAGCGCCCACGTCTTCGCTTCGTTCGGGAATCGCTCGGTTGCGCTCAGCGCGCTCGCAAGGGCGTCGTCCCTCCGCCCCATCGCGAGCAGGGCGCGCGCGCGTCCCGTTTCCGCCTGCGCGCCGAGCGTGGTGCCGCGCGCGAGCGCTTCGTCGAACGCGGTCAGCGCATCGACCGGATTCCCGCGCAGGAGACGCACGTTCCCGAGGTTCGTCCAGACATCCGCGTCACGCGGATCGATCGCGAGCGAACGGGCGAGCGACACTTCGGCCCCTTCAAACTCGCCGCGCATCATCTGGAGCCCCGCGAGATTGTTCCATACGAAGCTGCCGTAGTCGGGCGCGATCACGAGCGCCTGCTTCAATAGGTCCTCGGCTTCGGGAATCCTTCCCTGCTGCGCGAGGATCCCGGCCAGATTGATGTGCGGGCGCGGGTCGGTCGTATCGAGCGCCATCGATTTGCGATAATACTCTTCGGCTTCGTGAAAGCGCCCGACTTCCATGAACGAACTGGCGCGGTTGAAAGCGAGCGTGGATGCGTCGGACGGCACGTCGACGTTCCAGAAGCGCGACCACGCGATGGCGCCGAACACGAGGGCGAGCGCGATCGAACGCGCCCACGGGAACGCGCGCGGGCGGGCTGCTGCGCTGTCGATCGTGTGCGCGGCCAGCACGATCCAGAACGGCATGGTCGGAATCCGAAAACGGGCGCATACGAAGAAGAGCACGATCAGCGCCGCCTGCCCGAAGAGCATGAGCAGCAGCAGCGCGCGGCCGCGGGGCGATCCGCCGGCCACGAAAAGGCCGACGATGCCGAGCGGAATCAGGAGCCCGGCGCCGAACGGAAAGAGCGCGCGCATCCAGGGCGCATACTCGCCCACGTACTCGCCGATATCGCGGTTGTTCGGGATCTCGATATGATTGAAGTAAAAATAAGCGCGGTGCACGAGCAGTTCGAAGAACGCACCCGGCTCGCTTCGAATCCAGCTCCAGCCGAGTCCGTACCAGTACGACGAGATCTCGCGCGGCGAGAGCGACCGGCCGGCGGCCCGTTCGGCGATGCTGCGCGCGGCGAGCAGCATCGTGTCTTCGTACTCCTTCGATTCGTACGAAACGTCGCGCCATCCGGGAACGAACGCGGTCTTGCCGTCGGAGGTCGCGCTGTTTCCGATGAAGAAGTTGACGCCCCCCTGGGAAGCGATCAGCACGCGGTCGCCCGAGATCGCTTCATTATAGATAGTGACCGCGATCACGGGCAGCGCGAGCGCGAGACCGAAAATGCCGGCGCGAACCCACCGAGCAAGGCCGACTCCGCCGGTTCGCGCCGCATCGCTGCCGCTGTCACCCCCGCCTGGGCCAGCGCTCCTCTCCGCCCCGCCCCCTTCCCGCCATCCGAACCATGCCCAGAGCACGAGGAGCGGGTAGAGCGCGAGCAGCGTCGGCCGCGTGATCGTCGCA
>JABDJQ010000452.1 GCA_013002425.1 Gemmatimonadota bacterium | reverse complement strand
GACATTGTGGGTCGATGATTCCTTCGGCGAAGGCGGCGAATTCACGAGTAACATCCGCGCCACGTTCGGCCCGACGACCGCGACCGAGTCCTCCTCCTGGTCGCAGGTGAAGAGTCTGTTTCGGTAGTCACGATCATGTCCTAAGCTGTTTTCCTCGTTCCCTTCTTCTCTTTTTCCCCTCCTCTCTTTCCTACCGCTCCCCAGTCGAGGTTGTGTGTGCGGGTGGCGCGCCCGACGGGGACCCCTGCCGAGCCTGCCGAGGCAGGGGTGTCCGGGCGCGACAGGACCCGCACCACCCACCTCGCGCACCACCCTCGATCCCCCACCCCTTTTTCGCTACTATATGCGGATGGCCAAAGTACGGAACATATCGGGATTCCCCGAGTGGCTGCCGGAGCAGAAGATCGTCGAAGAGGCCCTGATCGGGCGCGTGCGGGCGGTTTACGAGAGCTTCGGCTTCGCCCCGATCGAGACGCCGGCGGTCGAGCTCTACTCGACGCTGGCGGCCAAGGGGGGCGAGGAGAAGGAGATCTACGCGCTCCGGCGCGCGGCTGCGGGCCCGGACGAGGCGGGCGAGAAGGACGACGCGCTCGCGCTCCACTTCGACCTCACGGTGCCGCTTGCCCGCTACGTGGCGCAGCATCTGAACGATCTCGTGTTTCCGTTCAAGCGCTACCAGTTGCAGAAGGTCTGGCGGGGCGAGCGTCCGCAGAAGGGGCGGTTCCGCGAGTTCTATCAGCTCGATATCGACGTTATCGCGCGTGACGTGCTGCCGCTGGCGGCCGACGCCGAAGTCGTTACGGTGCTTGACCACGCGCTCGCGGCTCTGGCGCTCGGCGAGCACGGCATCCGCCTGAATAACCGCAAGATCCTGCAGGGGCTCTACGAGAGCTTCGGGCTCGACTCGCAGGCGCGTGCGGCCGCGATCGCGACGGTCGACAAGCTCGACAAGATCGGCGAGGAAGGTGTGCGCGACGTGTTTCGCGCCGCGGATGAAATCGACGATGTCATGGCCGACCGCATTCTCGAAACGACGACGCTTCGCGCGGCGCCGGCGGAAGCGCTCGCGAAGCTCCGCGCGATGGGCGTTGCGAACGCGCTCTTCGACGAAGGCGTGGACGAACTCGAACGCGTGATCGAACTCGTGCCGAGCGATGCACGCAAACGCCTCGTCGTCGACCTCTCGCTCGCGCGCGGGCTCGACTACTACACGGGCACGATCTTCGAAGCGTATCTCGACGGCCAGCCCGAGTTCGGCACGGTCGCTTCCGGGGGGCGCTACGACGACCTCGCCTCACAGTTCACGAACAAAAAGCTGCCCGGCGTCGGCGCGTCGATCGGGCTCACGCGCCTCATGGACCTCGCGTTCCAGAAGAAGCTGGTCGAGACCGGGCGCAAGTCGCCGGCCCGCGCGCTGATCGCTATCTTCGACGAGAGCGAGCGCGCCGCATGCAACGCCGTCGCGGACGAAGTGCGCGAACACGGTGTCGCGTGCGAGGTGGCGCTCAAGAAAGCGAAGCTCGGCAAGCAGATGCAGTACGCGGACGCGAAGGGGATCGAGTACGTGCTCTTCGTGAACGCGGAAACGAAAACGGTCGAGGCGAAGGAACTCGCGTCGGGCGAACAGAAAGAAATCGAAGACCTCGCGGCATGGTGCCGCGGCGTCCTGCATTCGTAAAGCAATCGCGAGAACGACTGCGCACGGTCGCGCGGCCCGCGCCGCACTCGTCATAAGGGATCAACATGGCCTTCAGGGAAGTACCGAACAATATCGACTTCATCGCGATGGAGAAAGAGATCCTCGCGTTCTGGAAAGAGAACGACTCGTTCGAAAAGCTGCGGAAAATGCGCGCCGGCTCGGACGAAATCTGGAGCTTCGTCGACGGGCCGATCACGGCGAACAACCCGATGGGCGTACATCACGCCTGGGGGCGCACGTACAAGGATCTCTTCTGTCGTTATCACGCGATGCTCGGCAAAGACCTGCGCTGGCAGAACGGCTTCGACTGCGAGGGGCTCTGGGTCGAAGTGAACGTCGAGAAGGAACTCGGCTTCGAAACGAAGCGCGACATCGAAGAGCACGGGCTCGAGGAGTTCATCAAGCTCTGCAAGATGCGCGTTCTCAAATACGCGGCGGTGCAGACCGAGCAGAGCATCCGGCTCGGCTACTGGATGGACTGGAACGACACAGACGAATTGCGCCGCCTGCACGATCTGATGGAAGAGGATCCGTCGCAGCATACGAAGGTCACGACGCCGAACGGTACGATCGAAGGCACTGTCGAGCAGGTCGTGGGGCAGCTCGGGTCCCCGGAGTGGGGCGGCAGCTACTTCACGTTCAGCGACGAGAACAACTACACGATCTGGTCGATGCTGAAGAAGCTGTTCGAAGACGGCAAGATCTATAAGGGCAACGATGTCGTGCCGTGGTCGGGCAAGCAGGGCACGAGCTATTCGCAGATGGAGATCATCGACGGGCGCAAACTCGTCGCGCACCGTTCGGTCTTCGTTCGCTTTCCGTTAAAGGGACGCGAGAACGAGTTCCTGCTCGTCTGGACGACCACGCCGTGGACGCTCACTTCGAACGTCGCCGCCGCGGTGAACGCCGACCTCGAATACGTGAAGCTGCAGGCGGCCGACGGCGCGATTTACTACTTCGCGAACGAGAACCTGAATTTTCAGCGCCTCGACAAGCAGTTCAAAGAGAAGAAGCAGTGGGTCGACGGCGTCCCGAAGCTGAAGACGATTCACCAGATCTTCAAGGAACGCGGCGGCTACGAGGTGCTCGGCACGCTGAAAGGCGCCGAGCTCGTCGGCCTCGAGTACGAAGGCCCGTTCGACGAGCTGCCCGCGCAGAACGAGCCGGGCGGTTACCCGTTCACGGACGATGCGGCGAAGGAAAAGGGCATTACCTCGGCGAATGCGCACCGCGTGATCGACGGCGGGCGCGACTCGATGGGGGAAGCGATCGTCGTTGCCGGCGAAGGTACGGGCATCGTGCACATGGCGCCCGGCTGCGGCGAGATCGATCACCAGATCGGCAAGAAGATCGGGCTCGTGATGATCGCGCCGCTCGACGAAGAGGCGAAGTATCTCGATGGCTTTGACTGGCTGACGGGCCTCGACGCGACCGATCCCGATACGACGACGAAGATCCTCGACAACTTGAAAGAGAAGGGTTTTCTGCTCCACGTCGAAGAGTATCCGCACGTCTATCCGCACTGCTGGCGGAGCGGCGAAGAACTCGTCTTTCGCATCGTCGACGAGTGGTACATCAACATGGACTGGCGCGACCGCATCAAAGGAGTCGTCGACGAAATCACCTGGTACCCGGGCTGGGGACGCGACCGCGAGATGGACTGGCTCTCGAACATGGGCGACTGGATGATCTCGAAGAAGCGCTTCTGGGGGCTCGCGCTCCCGATCTGGCAGTTCGAGGACGGTTCGTTCTACGTGGTCGGTTCGCGCGAGGAACTGAAAGAGCTCGCGGTCGAAGGGTGGGACGAGTTCGAAGGGCACACGCCGCACCGGCCGTACATCGATAAAGTAAAGATCAGGCACCCCGAAACGGGTCTCGTCGGGACACGAATCGAAGACGTCGGCAACCCGTGGCTCGACGCGGGCATCGTGCCGTTCTCGACGCTTCAGTACAACACGGACCGCGCGTACTGGAAGAAGTGGTTCCCGGCCGACTGGGTC
>JABDJQ010000445.1 GCA_013002425.1 Gemmatimonadota bacterium | reverse complement strand
CTGCTGAATGACGTATCTCTCCTGCACGACGTCGAATCGCACGCTGACGGCGAACGTGAGCGACGCTTCCACTTTGTCGAACCACCCGGACCGGGCGCGGAGAAGCGAGACTTCGTAAGTGACCGTCGTGGGGATGCCGCGATGGATCGTGTCGAGTTTTTTCGAGTCGAGCGCGCCTCGCAGCGAGAAGTCGAGGACGAGCCAGCCGTCACGCGGCCGAAAGTCATCGAAGTCGATTCTCGTTTCCGCGCGCGCGAACGCGGGAAGCGCGAGCGTCAGAAACGCGAGACATGCAGTGACTCGCCATCCGTTACGCGAAAGGGGCAAACGGGAACTCGCTTTCTCTTCTCAGAACATGCGTTGAATGCGAAGCGTGACCATGAGATCCGCGTCGGTCTGATCCGCCCTGCGCGCAAAGTCGACTCGTACGGCGCCGTCGGTCACCTCGAGTCCGATTCCCATGTCGGACTCCACGTCGAAATCGCTTCGGGCCGGCGTGCCCCAGGCGTCTCCGATATCCGTGAAGAACGCAATCGCCATTTCATCCCAGAGCGGCACGAGGTACTCGATATTCGTGACGAAGAAGCGCGTGCCGCTGAGCTCCTTGAACCGATGGCCGCGCAGCGTGCCGATCCCTCCGATATAGAACCGGCGATAGGCGGGCGCCACGCCGTCGATCGCGCCGCCCATCACGCGGAGCCTGAGCGCGGACCAGCCGCCGAGCCGGTAGAATTCGCGCCATTCGGCCGTGCCGCGCGCGTAGTCGAAGTCGCCTCCGAGTTCGTGCCCCGCGTATTCTCCCTCGAGCCGCAGCGCCCGGCCCGAAGTGGGCGTATCTCGTCGATTGCGGTAGTCGAGTTCGAGCGAGCCTTCGATCTGCCTTCGCTCTCCCGCTACTCCGGCGCTGTCCGCGAAGAGATTCGGCCGGAAATCCTTGGCATTCCCGAAGAGCGACCAGTCCGCGTTGTTCTTTGCGGGCGATGACTCGACATCGCGGTAGCGGACACTGACCTCGTGATCGTCGCTGCGAACCGCGAGTCCCGCCGCGTAGCCGCGGTCGAGCGTGTAGTCGCGGAAGTCCTCGTGCAGGAAGAGGGCCGCCGCGGAGTTCTCGTCCGCCGAGAGCGTCCAGGTGTCGTGACTGACCGTGCGGTCGTACCCTTCGGCCGTCAGAAAGAGACCCGCAGGACGAAAGAGAGGGATTTCGGCGTTCGCCTTCCACGACCAGCGATCCTGCGCGGGCGCGTATCCCTGCGTCCACGAGAAGCCGCCCGGGTTGCGCCGGCCCTGTTCGATCGCGATCGTCAGATCGGTCCGCAGCCCCTCGACCCGGTTGTATTCGAAGCCGAGGGCCGTCGTGCGGTCGTGCCTGGCGTGCTTTTCGAACAGCCTGATCTCGTGCGAGTCGATGCGCAGGTCGTAGACTTCCGTCTCCTGATACTCGAACGAGACGTTCTCCTGCTCACGCCAGTCCTCGTCTTCACTCGTCTTGAACAGGATTCGAAACTCGTAGTCGCCGTCGTCGAGTTCGGCGCTTCGCGTCCATCGTTCGCCGTCGAAACGCATCGGCCATTCGACCGTTCGTCCGTCGAACCTGCCCGAAACCACCGCCTCGTCGGCTCGGTCGTATCGAAAATGGAAGACAACGCGTCCCTCCTCGAACCGCACCTCGACCTGCTTCGACAGGTCGATCGCATGGAGGGAATCGACCTCGACCGTGTGGGCGGACGCCGCGGCCGCGAACAGAAACAGGGCGGCGGGCGCGAGGAGCAGGGAGTTCAATCGGATTCGCACGGGCACTCTCCTTCCAGTGGGGGAAATCGTCGGAAGAAAGAAGAGCAATCTCCGTTCCGATTCCCCGCGTGCGAACAGGCCCGTTTTGCGCGAGAGAGGACGTCCCGCCGGTGTCGATTGGACGCGCCATCGTGTCGTTTCGACCGATCGTGTCGATTCGACCGGTGGTGTCGATTCGACCGGTGGTGTCGATTCGCCTGTCCTTCTCCGCTCAATTCTTCTCTTTCGCCCGGATTCCGTAGCGTTTCATCTTGCGGTGAAGGTTGGCGCGATCGGTGTCGAGAGCGCGCGCGGTCTCCGCGACGTTTCCCCCGTGCCTTCGCAGCGTCGCTTCGATCAAATCGATCTCGAACCGCTCCACGCGGTCACGAAACGAGAGGGCGCTCGTATCCCGCGCCGTCTGCCGCTCGGGCTCGCCGCCTGGCGTCGCGCCCGAGCGCGCGGTCGCGAGTGCCTGATGCACTTCATCGCCTTCGATCGTCTCGCGCCGGCTCATGATCTGCAGGCGCTCCACGACATTGCGAAGCTCGCGAATGTTTCCCGGCCAGTCGTGGCTCTCGAGCCGCGCAATCGCGTCGGACGAAAACGGCTTGGCGAGGCGCCCGCTCTCCTCCGAGAACAGCCGCTCGAAATGCCGCGCGAGATCGGCGATGTCTTCGATCCGATCGCGAAGCGGCGGCACTTCGATCGGCACGACGGCGATGCGATAGTAGAGGTCCTCGCGAAAGCGCCCGGCCCCGATTTCGTCCGGCAGCACTTTGTTGGTGGCCGAGAGAACGCGCACGTCGAACGGGATCGTTTTTCTTCCGCCGACACGCTCCAGTTCGTTCGCCTCGAGCACGCGCAGGAGCTTGGCCTGGGTTTCGAGCGACATGTCGCCGATTTCGTCGAGCAGAAGCGTGCCTCCCTCGGCCTGCTCGATCTTGCCGATTCTCTGCTGCGAAGCGCCCGTGAAGGCGCCCTTCTCATGGCCGAACAGCTCGCTCTCGATCAGGTCTTTCGGAATGGCGGCGCAGTTCACCTTGATGAACGGGCCGCCGGCGCGCGGGCTCTCTTCGTGAATGGCGCGCGCGACCAGTTCCTTCCCGGTACCGTTTTCGCCCGTGATCAGAACGCGGGCGGGGGAGGGGGCTGCGTACGCGATCTCTTCGCGCAGCTTCTGCATGGCCGCGGAATTCCCGACCATTTCGCGCGCGACCTCTGCCGCGCGACGCAGATCCGCGTTCTCCCGTTCGAGCGCACCGACGCGCAGCGCATTGCGGAGGGTGAGCAGCAGTCGTTCGGGATCGAGCGGCTTCTCCAGAAAATCGAAGGCGCCCACGCGCGTGGCGCGAACCGCCATGTCGATCGTGGCATGTCCCGACATCACGATCGCGGCGGGGAAGTTGCCGGCGCCGAGCGACTCGAGGAACGAGACCCCGTCCATGCCGGGAAGCTGGACGTCGAGGAAGAACGCGTCAGGAGCACTTTCTCTCAAGATCGCGGCGCCCTCTTCGGCCGAAGCGGCAACGGCCACCTCGTACCCCTCGTCTTCGAGAAGCCCCTGCAGCATTTTTCGAATGTTCTCTTCGTCGTCGATTACGAGGATTCGTCGGGCCATGATTCGCGTCCTTCGTCCGTTGCAGCGAGGGGCAGTTCGATTCGAAAGACGGCGCCGAAACCGTCTTCCTCCATCAGCGCAATGTCTCCGTCGAGATCATGCACGATTCGTTCCACAAGGGGAAGTCCGAGGCCCGAACCCGTTGACTTGGTGGTGAAATACGGAGAGAAAATCTGTTTGCGCTCGTCGCCGTGCACTCCGGGCCCGCTGTCCGCGATGCGCAGGAAAGCGCGCTCCTTCCGGGCGCGGCCCGTTTCGACCGTGAATGTTCCGGCCCCGTTCATCGCCTCCCGCCCGTTCTTGACGAGGTTGCCGAGCGCGCGCCGCAGCAGGTCCCTGTCGCCCGAAACGGCAGGCAGGGCGGGGTCGAGGATCCACTCCACTTCGATGCTCGTGCCTTCGAGATAGAGCGGGACGGTCGAGCGCAGAAGTTCGTTCAGATCGAGCGGTTCGCGCCGCGGTTCGGGAAGCCGCGCGAACTGCGAGAATTCGTCGGCGAGCGCGTTCAGGCTGTTCACCTCCTCCAGGATCGAGGCCAGCGATTCGCGCGCCGGCTTGCGATCGGGTTCGGGGAGCGAGTCCACGCGTTTCTGAATGCGATGGATCGCGAGCGTGATCGGCGTGAGCGGGTTCTTGATTTCGTGCGCGATGCGCCGCGCCGCCGTCGCCCACGTCGCCACGCGTTCGGCGCGCGCGAGCCGGTCGCGGCTTTCGTGGAGCGTTCGCGTCATGTCGTTGAAGTTCGCGATGAGCACGCCGAGTTCGTCCCCCGCCGCTTCGCGAAGACGCACGTCGAAGTCGCCCGCGCGCACGCGCCTCGTGGCGGCCACGAGATTCTGAATGGGGCGGGAGAGCGATCGGCTGAGCGCGCGCGAAACGAACACCGCGAGAAGTCCGGCGAGCAGCACGATCCCGATCGTTTGAATCAGAAGGCGCCCCTTCTCATACTGCTTGAAGACGCCGAGCTGCCGGTAGAATTCATAGCCCCGTACGATTCGCTCGTAGCGGGTTCGAAACGCATCGGGAATCGGAAAGCGCACGGCCGCGATCCATCGGCCGCCATCCGGAATCGTACGGACGTAAAGGGTTTGATCCCGGCCCAGAGCAGCTCGCTCGAGGCCTCCCGCGATCAGCGTGGGGAGTGCGACCGGCTCCCCGTTCCCGGCGTAGTGCGCGAGAACGGTTTTCGTCTGCGGATCCCGGCCGGGAGTTTCGCGTTCGATCGTGACGAAGTCGGGCGGGATCGCGCCGCGCGCCCGCGACTCGTTCGTCAAGACCGTGAGCGCTTCTTCCTGCGACCAGCCCGGATTGTCACCCGCCCAGTCGAAGAACGCGTTCATGACAGCGGCGTTCGTCGCCTCGCTTTCTGCCACCGCGTCGCGCAGAATCTCGACGGAAGCTTCGAGCGACTGCGCCACGCCCGGGTTCTCCCACCGTTCGATCGTCTGCCCGAGCCGCCGCATCTGGGAAGTCAAGAGAACGAGAGAGGGAACGAGCGCGAGCAACAGGAAGAGAATGAGCAGCTTGCGGTCGAAGGGGAGTCGTCGCCAGAACAATCGCTACTTCCTCTTCTCGTTCTGATAGCGAATTTGAAGCTGCCCGCACGCCGCGTCGATTTCGCGCCCGGCGCTCCTCCGCACCGTCACGGTCAGTTCGCGCGAAAGCGCCCGGGCGAACGCCGAGACGCGCGCTTCCGCAGGCGCCTCGTACGGCGTCCCTTCGACAGGATTGAACGGAATCAGGTTGATCTGGCACCGAATCGGCGCGAGACGCTTGATCAGAAGCGCGGCGTCGCGGTCCGAGTCGTTGAACCCTTTCAGAAGCGGGTACTCGAACGTGACGCGGTCGCCGTTCGCCTGCGCGTAGTCGCGCGCCGCCTGCAGCAGCTCGGCCAGCGGGAACTTCTCGTTGATCGGCATCAGCTGCGAGCGCATGTCGTCGTCGGCCGAAGTCAGCGAAATCGCGAGGCGCACTCCGAGGTACTCGCCCGAAAGCCGCTTGATGAGCGGCACGAGGCCTACCGTGCTGACCGTGATCCGTTTCGGCGCGATCCCGAACCCGTCGGGATGCGTGAGGACGCGAATGCTCTTCACGACGTTGCGATAGTTCGCGAGCGGCTCTCCCATGCCCATGTAAACGATACGCTTCGGTTTCGTTTCCATCGCGAGAATCTGCCCGACGATCTCTCCCGCCCGGAGCGACCGCTTGAAACCGCCGCGCGCCGTCGCGCAGAACTTGCAGTCGTACCGGCAGCCGGCCTGGGAAGAAACGCACGCCGTGATGCCGTCGGCCTGGGCGATCCGGACGCTTTCGATCGACGTCCCGTCTTCCATGCGATAGAGCAGCTTCTGCGACTGATCTTCGCCCGCCCGGCTCGTCGTCATGTTCTCGGGAAAAAAGATCGCGAGGTCGTCGGGAAGGGACGCGCGCAGGTCCGCGGGCAGATTCGTCATCTCGTCGAACGAGCGCGCCCCGTGTTTGTGGACCCACTGAAAGATCTGGTCGGCCCGGTAGCGCGGAAGGCCGCGCTTCGTCACGAGCGATTCGATCTCCTCGGGAAGGAGTCCCAGTATGTTCGGTTTTCGCAGCATCCGGTCCGGCCCTTTCGTGTCTTGCCGGATTGTACCCGATGCGAAACATTTCCGGTCCGTTAAGGCTGTTGCTTTTGCTGAAAGTGTTCTATAAATGAGACAGATAGGATCCTGATCAAGGGGAGGGAGATGGGGAACGAATCCATGACGCGCTTAGAAACGCCGGCTGATTCCGAGCGAAGCCGGGAACTGGCCGATCTCTTCTGGGCGCTGGGCGATCCTTTCCGGCTTTCGATCGTCGAGTTCCTCCGAACCGCGCCGCGAACCGTAACGGAGATCACCGAGCACGTGCACGCGCCGCAGCCGAACGTGTCTCGACATCTGAAAGCACTCCGCGAGCGCGGCGTTCTCGAAACGTCGCGAAAAGGGAAGTGGGTGCACTATTCGCTGCGTCCGGGAGCGATGTCACGCATGGCGCGCTGGATCGGGCAGGGGGGGACGGCGCTGCGGGCTCCTCTGACGACACGCGACGCGGCCGCCGATCGGGCGCCCCGCGACGAAAAAGCCATTCTCTTCATCGACTGATCGAAGAATACCGGGGAAATCTGTGGATCACATTCTCGTTGTCGACGACGAAAGAGGAATCCAGACCTCGCTCAAGGGGATTCTGGAATACGAAGACTACCAGGTGAGCGTGGCTTCGAACGGCGAAGAGGCGCTCGAGATCATTCGTAACGGCGATCCGAATCTCGTGCTGCTCGACATCAAGATGCCGGGCATGGACGGGCTCGAAGTGCTGGCCGAGGCCATGCGGATCCGGCGCGACCTCGTCATCATCATGATCTCGGGACACGGCACCGTCCAGACCGCGGTCGACGCGACGAAGCTCGGGGCGTTCGATTTTCTCGAAAAGCCGCTCGACCGCGACCGCCTGCTGCTGACGGTGCGGAACGGCCTCGAGCAGCGGCGCCTCACGGTCGAGAACCTTCTCTTTCGCGAGAGCATGGACGAGCGCTACCGCATCGTCGGCAACAGCCCCGTCATCAGCAGGATCATGAAAACGATCGAGAAGGTGGGGCCGTCGTCGGGACGCGTTCTCATTACGGGCGAGAACGGGACGGGCAAGGAACTCGTGGCGCGCGCGCTGCACAACGCGTCGCCGCGCGCGAAACGGCCGTTCGTCGAAGTGAACTGCGCCGCGATTCCCGAAGAGCTGATCGAAAGCGAACTGTTCGGCCACGAGAAGGGCTCGTTCACGGGGGCGACTTCGCTCCGCATCGGGAAGTTCGAACTCGCGAACGGCGGCACGCTCTTTCTCGACGAAATCGGCGACATGTCGCTTTCCGCGCAGTCGAAAGTGCTGCGCGCGCTCGAACTGGGCGAAGTGGCGCGCGTCGGCGGGAGCCGCACGATCCGTGTCGACGTGCGCGTCATCGCCGCGACCAACAAAGACGTAGGCGCGGAAGTGCAGGCGGGACGGTTCCGGGAGGATCTCTTCTATCGCCTGAACGTCGTACCGATCAATGTGCCGCCCCTTCGCGACCGGCGCGAGGACATCGCGATTCTCGCGCGCTATTTCATGGAGCGCTACTGTCACGAGAGCAGCTCGAAGATGCGCACGTTCTCCGAGGACGCGATCGAACTTCTGCGACGTCACGACTGGCCCGGGAACGTACGCGAGCTCCGAAACACGATCGAGCGCGTCGCGATTCTGAGCGACAGCGATATCGTGGAGCCCGCCGATCTGCCCGACTTCGGGGGCGATGCGGGGCGCGCTCCCGGCGCGGCGTTCACGGATTCGAGCGCCACGTTTCAGGAGTTCAAGGAGCGCGCCGAAGAGGCGTTCCTGCGCAAGAAACTCGACGAGAACCAGTGGAGCATCGCCAAAACCGCGCGTGAGCTCGACATGCAGCGCTCCAACATGTACAAGAAAATCGAAAAGTACGGTCTGAAGCGTCCGGGCTCCGAGGACGAGTAAACGGCGGGGCGAGGCAATCTGACACACCTGCCGCCCCTTCGCGTCAACGTGACGCTGCCAGTCGTCACCATGACGTCCTCATCCCGCCGGGAACCGAATCTCGTAATCCGTTGTAAAACCTGCGATTGATCGACCTGGTTCGAAACCGCACGAGCTGTTTCGCGCTGGCACGGCCCTTGCGTTTATCAAGGGAAAGAGTGCCCGTTGGGCAGGAAGGGAGACGATCCCAATGAAACGACTGTTATGGATTCCGGCCGCGATCGCGATCAGCTTTGCGGGGTACGGCTGCGATGACCACCATCACGATGACGGCTATCACGACGGCGGGACAACGGGTGTCGGTTTCGACCGCGCGCCGATTCCGGCCGGGCTTTACTCGGTGACGGGCGACGGGGAAGTGGAACTGTACTGGTCCCCGATCCGCGGCGCCGGCGTCGTCGGCTACAACGTGTATCGGTCTCCGGACTACGACGGACCGTACGACTGGATCGGCAAGCGCGCGGGCGAATCGAACGCGAACTATGTCGATCGAAACGTCGCGAACGGCGTGACCTACTTCTACGCGGTCGACTCCTATACGCAGGACGAGACGAGCGATCTCTCCTATGAGGAAGTCGCCGACACGCCGCGCCCCGAGGGAACGCGCCTGCGTCTCTATGAAGTGGACGAACGTCCGAACGAGTCCGGGATCGACTTCGGCGAGGTCCTCGACGGTTCCTACGACCTCCGCGACGAACTGGTCGTGCCGTGGAACGCCCAGTATGCCAGTTACTATGTGATGAAGCTCGACGGGCTGCTCCGGCTCGTGCCGACGGAAGTGTTCGTGGACGGCGAATCGTTCTGGAACGACCTGCAGGACTTCGGCTTCACGGACGAGCTCGACGACGTGAACTTCGCGCCGGCCGAGGGATGGTCGCTGGACCCGGTGGGCGTCGAGCTGATCCTCGGTCACAGCTACATCCTGTGGACCTGGGACGATTACTACGCGAAGATCCGGGTCGTCGAGATCACGGACTCGTATGTTGTTGTGGATTGGGCACTTCAGACCTCGGCTGACGAAATCGAGCGGTATCAGCTCAAAAATCGGGCCGGAAGCGAAAGAAAGTGGAACCGCCCTGCGACACACGGGTAAAAAGCAGTGAACCTCCGACGGGGAGGCCCGTTCCTCCATCGGGGGCGCCCCGTACTGAAAGCAAGCATAATCGCGCTCTGCCCTCCTGCAGAGACTTGGTGAGCCCTTGGGTTGGGGCTTACGAGGGCGCCGGTGACCTGAAGCGGAAAAGGGGCCGCTTCAACGTTATCCGGCGCCCGTTCTTTTTTGCTCCGAATCGCTCCCACGCCTTGACGCTCTTCCGATCCGTTCCTACCATCCGTGAATCTGTTTCGTGGGAGGAACCGCTTGTCATTTCGTTCGTTCGCCGCGCTGACGCTTTTTCTGACCATTCCATTCCTATATCTATGTCCTGACCGCGCGACGGCCGGATCCGAAGTGCCGGCGGCGAAGTCCGGTCCTTTCGGGATCGATCGCTCCGAGGGCGGATTCCCTTCGCCCTTCGCGCCGGGAGCCCCTTTGGCCGGCTCAGCCAGGGTGACCGGGCGAGGAGAAGACGGCCTGATGCGAGGCGCCTTCGCGAGCGCCGGAATCTTCGCGAGCGCCGACACGCTGCGTGCGGTCGCGCTGATGGTGGAGTTCCCGGCCGATGACGTCGGGTCGACGACAGGGGACGGGACGTTCTCGTCGGTGATCGACGCAAACGTGCTGATCTTCGGCGCCGAGTTCCCGAGCTTCGATTCGCTCGGCAATCTGGTCGACGTCGATACGTTCGACGTCCCGCATGACGCGCGTTATTTCCGCGAACAGCTCGCCTACGTCACGCAGTACTACCGCGAAGTCTCGTACGGGCTGCAGGAAGTCTCGTTCGATCTGCTCGACTCGGTGTTCGTCGCGGCGAATCCGATGGCGTACTACGGCCTCGATGACAGCCTCGGCACGCGGCAGCCGCGGCTTCTCGAGGAAGTGATCACGATGGCGGACGGGGCGATCGACTTCTCGCTGTACGACGCCGTTTACATCGTGCATGCGGGGGTAGGCCAGGAGACGGACGTGTTCGGCGACTCCGAGGGCGACCTATGGACGACGTACTACAGCCGGTTCGATCTGGCGGATGCTCTCGCGGATTCCGGCATGGCGGACTCGTACCGCGGGATTCCGACCGGCGACATCGACGCGTTCGGCGACTCTTTTTATGTGAACGAAATCGCGCTCATTCCCGAAAGCGAAACGCAGGACGGGTTCGCGCAGTGGCTTCTGGGCGTCGCCTGTCACATGACCGGCCGCGTGCTCGGCGCGCCTTCGCTCTTCGACCCCACGCCGCCCTCGTTCCCGAATTCGCAGGGGATCGGGAACTTCGGCATCATGGGCACGGGCCTCTGGAATTCGGGCGGCATTCTGCCTTCGCCGCCGTGCGCCTGGACGAAGATGCATCTCGGGTGGCTCGAGCCGCTCGTCGTGCGGCGCGACACGACACTCTCGATCGCGATGATCGAAGTCGCGAACGACAGCCTGCCGATTCTCGTGAAGGTTCCGATCACGGAGTCCGAGTACTACCTGCTTTCGAACCGCTGGCCGGACCAGAACGGCGATGGCCGCTTCACGTTCACGGACGTCGACGGCGACAACGTGCTCGGGATCTTTGAAGATTCCTACGTCGGCGCGGAGTTCGACTGGTCGATTCCCGAAGAGGGGAGCACGAACGGCGCCGGCCTTTTCATCTGGCACATCGACGAAGACGTCATCCGTCCGTTCGGCGACTTCAAGGACATCAACCGTGTGAATGCCGAAGCGGAGCGCAAGGGCGTCGACCTCGAAGAGGCCGACGGGATCCAGGATCTCGACACGCGCGCGCGCGAACTCAACAACTTCGGCAGCGAGTTCGACAGCTGGACGCTTTCGAACCCGAGTTTCGACGGCCCGGTCGCCTTCGGCCCGCGCACGATTCCCGACACGCGCACGAACTTCGACGCCGCGACCGGCATCGAGATCGAAGTGCTGAGCGAGTCGGGCCCCGTGATCGAAGTCGCGATCCGTTTCAATCGTAATGAAAACGCCTGGCTCCGCGAGGCGCCGGGCGGGAGGACGCGGCTTGTGGGACCCGTGACGTTCGGCGCGACGGAAGACGAGTTCCTCTACGCGGTGTATGACTCGACGGCGGATTCGACGTGGGTGTCTCGAATCCAGAGTACCAGTAGCGACATCGAAGGTTGGCCGCGGTCCTTCGCCGGGATGGCGACCTCTGCTCCCATATACAG
>JABDJQ010000431.1 GCA_013002425.1 Gemmatimonadota bacterium | reverse complement strand
GACCAGGATTGCCCCGTTTGTCTTAAACCAAACAAAACGAACACTTTACACACCAACTGACACACCTGTAAAATGAACGGATACTCCAGATGGGCCTTGAATGGCAGGGTCCTTCAGACCGGGTCGGTGACGAATGCTCGTTCTCGGAATCAACTGCGCCTATCACGAATCGGCTGCATGCCTCCTCTACAACGGGAGGGTCGTTGCCGCCGTGGAAGAGGAGCGTTTCAATCGGCGCAAGCGCGCCAAAGCCTCGCTCGTTACGAACGCGGACGAACTGCCGCTCCATGCCGTCAGTCACTGCTTCGAAGCCGCTTCGAAACTGCTCGGGAAGAATGTCGACTGGTCGTCGATCGATCATGTCGGGTTTTCGATGCTCCCCGAAGAGCGGTACCGCAGAAACACGGAGCACGCGCACCCGTACACGCCTCTTGAAGGCGACTTCGGTACCGGCACCGGCGAAGCGCTGTTTCGCGATCGCTGTCTCTCTGTTCGCGAAAACGTAGGGGCGCTCGGTTTCGCCGGATCATTCCATTATATAAGCCACCATCAATGTCATGCCGCCAGCGCGTTTCATGCCTCTCCTTTCGAAGACGCGGCCGTGCTCGTTGTCGACGGGATCGCGGAATTCGAATCGACCACGGCCTACCATGGGCGCGGCGAGGCGCTCGAAAAGCTCTGGTCCCTGGACTATCCGCACTCGCTCGGATTTCTATGGGAGAAGATGTCGCAGTTCCTCGGGTTCAGCGAGTACGACGCTTGCAAGGTCATGGGGCTTGCGTCGTACGGAGACCCGGCGCCGTTCGCGCATCACTTCAGTCAGTTCGTGCGGAATACGGACAGATTCGAGATTGACGATGCGGTTCTTCACTTTCGAAACGGCAACTTTCGCGGACTCGAAGACGCCTTCGGCCTTTCGAAGCGAAACAATCCCGTATGCTCTTACTCGGCGGAGACGAAACCGTACGCCGATATCGCCGCGACGCTCCAGCACAAGACCGAGGAAATCCTGCTCCACCTCGCAAAGAAGCTGCGCGCGGAAACCGGCAGCGCGAATCTGGGGATGGCGGGGGGTGTCGCGCTCAACTGCGTGGCGAACGGACGCATCGCGGCCGAAAGCGGCTTCGACCGCGTGTTCGTGCAACCGGCCTCGCACGACGCGGGCACGGCTCTCGGAGCCGCCCTTTCGATCTGGCACGAACGGCTCGCAAAGCCGCGCACGCCGGAAAACGTATCGCCGTACACCGGGCCTTCGTTTACCGATGAAGAAATCCGCGTCGCACTCGAGAAGAGCGGGTTTGCGTTCCAAAAAATCGACGACATCACGTCGCACGTCGCGGACCTGCTCGCAGACGGGGCCATTGTCGCCTGGTTTCAGGGGCGCATGGAATTCGGACCGCGCGCGCTCGGAAACAGAAGCCTGCTTGCCGATCCGCGCCGCGAATCCGTGCGCGAGGTACTCAATGAAAAAGTGAAGCACCGCGAGCCGTTCCGGCCGTTCTGCCCGAGCGTGCTCGCCGAGAGGGCCGCGGACTGGTTCGATGTGGAACCGCAGAGCGGCGGCCCCGAATACTACATGCTGCGCGCCGTCGACGCGAAGGAGGGCGTGCGCGAGAAAATTCCGGCCGTCGTGCATGTCGACGGCACGTGCCGCATCCAGGCCGTCGACAGCGCGATGAACGCCCGCTATCACGAGTTGATCTCGAAGTTCGAGGAACGTACCGGCGTCCCCGTTCTGTTGAATACGTCGTTCAACGACACCGAGCCCATCGTATGCAGGCCGGAAGACGCGATCGAAACGTTTCGCAAGACCCGGATCGACTGGCTCGTTCTGGGCGATTACTGCGTATCCCGCAAGGCGCGGGATCCCTCATGAGCATCGCACCCGACCGGCTGCCGGCCGATGTGCTCGGCAAGGTGCAGGAGCCCGTTCTCTTCAGGGGCCTGGCCGGAGCGTGGCCCGCCCTCACGAAATGGACACCCGCCTTTCTGCAGGAGATTGCCGGCGACAGGATGGTAACCGTCGTGCGCGGGGATCGCGAAGCGAACCGGCCGGATTTCGTTTCGATGCGGCTCGCCGACTTCTTCGCCCACTGCTTCCGCCCCGACGACGGCGAGGGGCCCACGCTCTACCTGAAAGAGTTCGACCTTCTCGAGGAACTGCCCGTGCTGCTTCGCGATGTCGACTTCTCGCCACTCGAGTTTCCGGACTCCCGTTCTTATCATGACGCCTGGATCGGTCAGCGCGGCGCACGAACGGGCCTTCACTGCGATATCTTCAACAACTTTCTGACCCACATCGTCGGGCGAAAAAAAGTCACCGTAATACCGCCTCGGAACACGCGGGACGTATACCCGAGCCAGAAGTTCGACTTCTGCGCGCGGCTCTCGAGTGTGAACGGTTTCGAACCCGACCTGACGCGCTTTCCCCGCTTCGAGCGCGCTCTCGAGGCGGGCACCACGTATATGCTCGAGCCGGGCGACACGCTCTATATACCGAAAATGTGGTGGCATCAGGTATCATCCGAGTCGCCGACCATCAGCCTGGCCGGGTTCACCGTCGGAAAGAGCGACAGGATCACGCTGCTCGCGGAGAAGGCCAGGCGCGTGACGCACAACCTCGGTCTCTACCGAAAGGGCAACTGCACCTGCCATGACTGACGATCTCGCGGGCATCTCCGTTTCCGAAGCACTCGCGCTCTTTCGGTCCCGCAAGCTTTCGCCCGTGGAACTGATGCAGTCGCTCATCGAGCGCGCGGAGAAAACGGAACCGGTCGTGAACGCGCTTTCCGATCGGCACGACGAGCAGGCGCTTCACGCCGCGCGCGAGGCCGAGAAGGCATACGCGAGCCGAAGCGGAGAACCGCGCGCGCTCGAGGGAATTCCCTTTTCGGTCAAGGCGAGCGTGGCGGTCGGGGGTCAAAAGCTCACGTCAGGATCGCTCATTTACAAAGATCGCGTGGCCGCGGAGTCGGAGCCCACGGTGGATCGCCTGCGGGAAGCAGGCGGCATCTTTCACGCACAGAACACTTCGCCCGAATTCTCGTGGGCCTGGGTCACGTACTCGCGGCTCTACGGCGTGACGCGCAATCCGTGGAACAGCGAAATCACGCCGGGCGGCTCCTGCGGCGGAAGCGCGGCGGCCGTCGCCTCGGGGACCACGCTCCTCTCGATCGGTGCCGACAGCGCGGGTTCGATCCGGATGCCGTCCGCCATGTGCGGGGTAGTCGGCTACAAACCGC
>JABDJQ010000418.1 GCA_013002425.1 Gemmatimonadota bacterium | reverse complement strand
CCGATGGCCTGGGATTCGACCGGCACCGCGCTCCGCTTTCTCGACTACAACGCCGAAGCGATCCGCACCTACGACACGAAATCCGGCGCGCTTTCCGCGTTCCACATGCGCGACCCGTTCCTGCTCCGTGAAGTCTGGCGCGGCATCGAGGCCCCCGAAACGCGCGCAATCGTCTGGTGGGATCCGGAGAAAGGGGGATGGCAGCATCTGGATGGAGTACGGCGGACCGGTACGCTCCGCTTGTCAAAGCTCATTTCCGAAATGGAAGGGCCGTCGATCGATTCTAGAGGGCAATGGATGGCCTACATGCACGATCACAATGAGTGGCTCTGGGTTACTGCGATCGGGGAAGAATCACGTGCGCTAAAGCCGATCACGAAACGGTCCCTGCCCTACAGCCAGCCAGTCGACCACTTCGGGGGACTGCCCGCCTGGCAGCCGGATGCTGCGGTGCTCTGGTTCGTGCGCTGTTGTGTTGAGTCGGAGACCCAAATCGAGCTAATGACTTTCGACCCCGTGGCTGCCCGCCATCCAGATACGATAGCCCTGTGCTTGCGCTCCCTCGGCCCACTTACAGGTGGACAAGTTCTCCACATCGCAATCGCGCCAGGCGGCAAGCGCATCGCCTGGCTCACGGCCACCGGCATCTACACCGCCGACGTCGAGTAGCCTCAGCCTCCTCTCTCTGGTTTCCGGCTCCGCCCTTCCCTCTCTTCTTTCTTCCTTCTTCTCTTTCCGCCTCTTTCCTCCCCTTCCTCACTCTCACAAAGCGGGGGTGAGGGGTGGCGGGCGCGTGTCGGTTCCCCGCAGCCTGAGCCCCATTGGAGGGCCGGGCAATGACGACCTGGCAGTTTGAGCTTAATACCGCGGCACGACAGGGCGAAGGCGAGGAGAAGCCGACACGCCCCGCCCCCCACCACTCCTGCTCCCAACCCTCACTCCCACTTCCCGATCCGCCTCAACACCCTCCTCAGCTCCCCGATCCGTTCGATGACGAAGTCCGCTTCGTCCAACTCGCCATCGCGCCCGAAGCCGTAAAGGCACCCCACGGCCTTCGCCCCGATTCGCCGCGCGCACGCCACGTCATCCGCCCGATCCCCGACGAACGCGACTGCCGTGAGCGCGGGAAACGCCGACGCGATCTCCATCGCCATCTCCGGTTTCTCGTCTTCGGGACATTGGCGATGCCGCACGCCGTGAAAGTACTTTTCGATATGCTGCGATTTGAGGACGGTGCCGACATACGGCTGCTCGCCGTTCGTGCAGATCCCGAGCGTGAAGCCGGCGCCGGTCAGTTCCTCGAGCATGTCCGGCACGCCGGGAAAGAGGGTGCCGCGGCTCGGGACGAGATCGTTTTCGTGCACGATCACCTCCGACGCGATCTCCTCCCCCGGCGCTCCCGCGCCGTGGGCATCGCAAAGGTCAGCGAGCCACTTCTGAAACTCGGCCGTGGGGATGCCGAAGAACGACAGGATCTCGCCGCGGGGCGGGCACGGAACGCCGTATTTCTCGAAGACATCCTGCACGGCTGTCACGGTCGCTTCGGCGCCGCTGAAGAGCGTGCCGTCCAGATCGAAGAGAATCAGGCTCGTTTCGGGATCGATCGCGTGGAGTGGAAGAACGCGATCGCCGGGGTCACCGGCGAGCCGCGGCCCGCTGCGTTGGGTCATCTCAGAACCCGCCGTCCGGCAGGCCGCCGTTCGCGAGCGTCCCGAGCGCGGTTCCGATCGCGCGCTCTGCGAGCGCGGCCTTCTTGTCGACGACGTACCACGCGCTCCACCGCTGGGGATCCTCGATGAAGCCCCCGATCGGATGGTCCTGCGGCATCGCGGCATCGAGCAGCGCAGCGTAGCGCGCGGGATCGATCTCGGCGATCCGGCCGACTTCGGCGTTGGCCGCCGTCACTGCGAACGAAGGGTCGAGCGCACCGGCCCGCTCGAACGACGCGAGCGCCTCCGCCTTCTGCAGACGGTACGCCTCGTAGCTGTCGTTCTCGGCGAGGTCGAGCAGCGCGAGCGCAATTTCGATGCGGCCGAGCAGATCGTAAGCAACCGCGTCCGAGGCAACCGGTGGAATGTGAATCTCGCTCTGCGCGAGCAGATGCGCTTCTTCGAGGTCTTCCCGCCCGGCGCCCTCGCGGATCACGCCGCTCTTGTAGAGCGATATCGCTCGCAGCAGATTGCGCGCGCGCCGGATCGACGGTTCGCTCGAAGACGGAAGCTGCGCGAGCGCGTCGCCCGCCCCCGCGAAGTCGCCGGTTTCGAAGCGCGTGACCCCGAGGCGCGCTTCGAGCGCTTGTCGCGGAATGGGTGTCACGCCGTCCGCGAGCAGCCGTTCATACCGCGCCAGCGCGCCCCCGATGTCCCCCAGCTTGCGCAGGATGTCGGCCTCCGTCGCCAGCAGGTCGAGCCGGCCGGGACCGACCTGCAGGCCGAGGCGAATCGTTTCGAGCGCCCGCGCGAAGTTCCCGAGCCGGTAACAGGCGTGGGCGGCCACGCCGAATCCGGTGGCGCGGAGCGGTTCGCTCCCTTCGGTGGCCCACAGGAACTCACGTATCGCGAGGTCGTACTCCTTCTCCCGGTCGAGCATCAGCAGCGTGTTCTCGAGCGCGAACGCGTCGGAGGGGAAATCCGCCCGATACCGGCCGAGAGCGCCGTACGCTTCGTCGAAGCGCCGGGCGGTCAGGAGGCCGATGATCTCGATCTGGCGGCTATCGGCCGACGGGCGCTCCCCTTCGCCGAGTTGCATGACATGCGCGGCGGTCAGCGCTTCTTCCGGCTCGCCCGCGCGCACCGCTTCCCGAAACGCGATCGGAAGCACATCGCGCAGCTCGGGGTCCAGAAAGTAGAGGTTGCGAAGCGCGTCGAACGCCGTGGCGTGCTCTTCGTTCCTCATGTGCCGGACCGCCTTCTCCCAGAGCGCGGAAGGCGTCTCGCGAAGCGCCCCTCGCCCGCGGGCGGGCGCCGTCCCCAGCGTCGCGATCACTTCGTCCACCCGGAATCGAGACTGCTCGCGCGACTGAAACCCGATCGCGCCGGCCGGAACGAGCCCGGGTTCGAGAGCATGGACGGGAACGCCGTTACAGGTAAAACGAAGAGAGTCTTCGTGCGTGATCCGAAGGTCGTTGCTCCCCCATCGCGACCAGCTCGGCACATTCTCCACCGTGGCCCATGTCTGCTCGCTGCCGTTCGACAGAAACCGGAGCGAGGAACCGCCGTCCGGCGTCCAGTCCCAGATCCACGCCTGGGTCAGTGCGCCCTCGTCCGCGCGCGCGCCGAACAGAACGGTCGCGCCCGACTCGCCCGCGGGCGTCACGACCGCGCGAAACGTCTCGAGGACCGGAATCGTATGAAGCAGCAGGTCCCACGGATCGGACGATGTTCCCGGCCGGACCGAAAGCGCGCCATCCTGTACGCGAAAAGCGCCGCGAAGCCAGTCGTCGCGGCCGTGCGAGAAAGCCTCGAAATAGAGGGGCGGCGACGTGTCGAGTCCTTCGTCCCCATCGGCGCGCCGGGGAAACCGCCGTTCGTATCGCGCGAGCTGATCGATCTCCCACCGGCCCCCTTCGGCAACAAGGAATGCGAGGCCGGTCCCGTCGCTCCGCTCCATCGGCACGACCCCCACTTCCCGGCCGCCGACGACCACCGCCAGCTTCCCCTTGAATCCACGAATTCCGATGCGATTCCATCCCCCCGACCCGTATCCCGCGGCCGGAGTCGGAGCCAGGACCCTTTCGACCTCGTCCGCCGCCGAAACACGATCGACCGCAACGTACCCTCTCGCGTCGAGAAGGACGCGCAGGCCGGGCATTCCCTCTTCGAACGGAACCGCGATCGTGAGCGCGGCATCCGCCGGGCCGCCGTCGAAGCGCGCGAGGAACTCGATCGCGAAATGGCCGCCGGGGCGCCAGTCGCAGCGCGCGACCGTGCGAGGCTCGCCCGTCGGCGTCGACAGGAACAAGGCGCCCCGTTCCCACGCTCCACCCCCCGTCCATGGCGGACCGGGGTGTTCGAACGCGTCGAAAGCGACGGCCGTGAGGCCCCGGACCAGATCCGCGTGCGAATGGACCATGGTCCGGGGGCGCTCGGCCGTCCGAGTCGGCGTGGAGGACGGATACTGGGCGAAGGAAATCGAGGGAAGGAGAAGCGACAGCGAGGCCAGTGCGCTCGCGATCCAAGCCGCTTGTTTGAAACGTCTTATGAGGGCGGAAATGGGGCTCGCCTGACGAATCCTTCTAGGCTGCCGCATCGCAGAGGTTTGTGGATAACGCATGAGATCGGTTGGGACAAGAACCCTACAACCCATTCAATTTACTTGCATTGCGACTGCAACGCTTCCAATAGGGGCTTCGTTTGAGGTTATCCACTTATCCACAGCCATTGCAAAGTTCGCGGGGATCGGGCGCTGTACGAAAGTTCACGCCGCACCGTGCGCATCCGTGCACGGGCGCCTCCCGCTTTCCGCTTTCCGGCCGATTCCGGCGGCTCATTATACCAGACATGCCGATTGCATGTGACTCGGCGCCCCCGCGCCGTGTCCAATTCGCTGAGGGTCGTTCCTGCCGCCTTGTCCTCATCGAACATTCATGAACAGATCGTTTGATCGCATCCCGGGAGACCTGCTTTGGGTTACGATATTTTAGAGGTGGAGGGAATCGGCCCCGACAACGCGTGCAAACTGGGCGAAGTCGAAATCAGAAGTACCGACGACTTCCTGTTCCGCTGCGGCAGCAAACCCGCGCGCGTGAACGTGAGCAAGAGAACCGGAATCGCGGAAAAGAACCTGCGGCGATGGGCCAACATGGCGGATCTCATGCGGATCAACGGAATCGGGCCCCAGTACTCGGAACTTCTGGAGGCGGCGGGCGTCGACTCGATTCACGAATTGAGAGAGCGCCAGGCGGATCGGCTCGCGGAAATGATGAAGAGGGCGAATCGAAAAGCGCGGCTCGTGCGGGCCACGCCTCCCGTCTCCCTGATCGTACGCTGGATTCAGGAAGCCGAGTCGATGGAGCCCGGCGTACTCGACTAGCCCCCGGTGATCGCCGCCGGTTTTCCGAAGGCGCCCGAGAAGACGAATTCCTCGATCGGGCGCCGCGTCCGCGGGCTGCGGTCACGTTTCCGAAACGGTTCCGGCACCGCCTCGATCTTCTCCGCATATCCGATCGCGATGGCGGTCACGGGTTCGAATCCTTCGGGCAGCCGGTACTCCGATCGAATCCTCTCGCGATGAATCCCCCCCATCCAGTGCAGTGAAAGTCCGCGCGCGGTTGCCTCGAATGCCAGACTGGCGGAAGCGAGGCCTACGTCGTGCCACGCGGAACCGTTCGGTTTGTCGTTTCGCTCGAACTTCGTCGACGCCACGGTAAGGATCAGTACCGGCACGTGCTTCGCCCACTCCTGGTTCCCGTCCGTCAGACAAGAGAGCATGCGCGCAAACTCTTCCGGCTCGTCCCGCGTCGCCACGAGAAACCGCCACGGCTGCTCGTTGAACGAAGACGCTGCCCAGCGGGCCGCTTCGAACAGGCTGCTGAGCACGGCCTTGTCGACAGCGCGGTCGGAGAAGCCGTAGGGACTCCATCGCGCAGACAACACGTCGTGAATGTCGTGATCGGTGTTCGCCGGTTTACTCATGATCGTTCCTCTCTTCTGTACTCGGTCGGTTTTCAATTCAGGTCGAACAGCAACAGCTCGGCCGGAGCCGCGGCACGGATCGCGAGCGCTTTCACGTCGCTGATCGCGGCGCCGTCGCCCGCGTTCATGCTCTCGCCGTTCACGTCCACGGCTCCGCTTACTACCTGTACCCAGGCGTGGCGTCCGTCTGCAATCTCGTGCGTCACTTCGGAGCCTTCGCCCAGGAGCGATGCGAAGATGCGCGCGTCCTGGTGAATCGGAAGCGACCCGTTCGCGCCGTCGGGCGAGACGAGCAGCCGCAGGCGATCGCGTTTCTCGTCGTCGGAGATGAACGCGTCGGCATAGCGCGGCGTGACGCCTCTCTCCGCAGGCATGATCCAGATCTGCAGCAGATGAACTTCGTCGCTCTTCGAACCGTTGAATTCGCTGTGCACGATGCCGCTTCCCGCGCTCATCGCCTGGATCCAGCCGCGTTCGAGCGTTCCCGTGTTGCCGCCGCTGTCTTTGTGGGCGAGCTTTCCGCTTACGACGTACGTCACGATTTCCATGTCGTTGTGCGGGTGTGAACCGAAACCCATGCCGGCTTCCACGCGATCTTCGTTGATCACGCGGAGCGACCGGAATCCCATGTGCTCCGGGTCGTGATAGGTGGAGAACGAGAACGAATAGTGCGTATCGAGCCAGCCGTGATTCGCGTGGCCCCTGTCGTTCGATTTTCGAATTCGTATCATCGTGCGACTCCATTCGGTATTCGTTGCAACAGACAAACGATCAAAAAAACACGCGCCCTCGGGCCGCTACTGCTCTTCGAGCGAGCGGAGAACTCTGGTCATGTCGCGAATCTCTTTCTGAGAAAGTCGCGAGAACTGCTTCCTGTGCATTTCCGCGATCGGTCCGTCGAGTTCGTCCAGCAGTTTCCGGCCGCGCGCCGCCAGCCGGACACGGACGACGCGGCGATCGGCAGCGTCCTTTTCGCGACTTACCATGCGCACCAGGAGCAGGCGATCGATCAGTCGCGTAATGTCGGGAACACGCGTGATCATGCGATCCGCGATTCCCTGGCACGGCAGGCCGGCCGGATCCGTGCCGCGCAGAATTCGCAATACGTTATACTGCGGACCCGATATGCCGTGGGCCTTGAGGACGGCGTGCACTTCCGACTGCAGGCAGTCCGTGGTCCGGACCAGGGCAACGAATGCCTCCTGGGCCAGCCTGGATCTCGTATCGCGGGGCGTGCTCTTCATGATGAACAAATTATATGGGAAAACAACATTTGTTGCAACAGATAAATAGCGCGGCCCTGATCGGAGTTGCGATCGTGGTCGCGGCCACGGGACCGTTTCCGACCGGTGCGGTGGCGGGAATTCCCGAGCAGGTCGAATCGCTGCTCCGCGATCCCGATCGAGGCTGGAGCGCGATCTGGCCCGGCTTCGATCCGTCGGCCGTTCCGGTGGCCCTGTTCGACGGGGAGTCGACCCGGCTCTATCGCCATCCCGCTCCCCCCCCGGAGTTCGAGGCGACCGGTTCGCTGCACGGAAGACCGCTCTTTTCGATGGCGGGGCGTCATCCGGCGGTGACCGCGAACGCGAGCGCCGTGATCGGCGAAACGCGCACGGCCACACTGCTCCTCGATGCCGACGACCGGGACGAACGTCTGCGTCGGATTCTTCTGCACGAATCGTTTCATGTATATCAGCGCCGCGCCCACCCGCACTGGAGCGCGAACGAAGCCGATCTGTTTCTCTATCCTTTCGATGACGAGAACGTGCTCGCCGAGGCGAGGCTCGAGATCATCGCGCTCGAGAACGCGGCGGCGCAAGCCGACGACGAGGGGGGCACTTTCAACCCGGGCCCGGGGAACGGCGATCGCAGCCGCGCCGCGTGGGCGAAAGCGGCGCTCGAGGCGCGCCATCGCCGGCATGCGCTTCTCGATCGGGCCGCGATCGAATACGAACGAAAAACCGAGTGGAACGAGGGAACCGCCACTTATGTAGAGCAGACGGGCACCGCCTGGGAACGTTTCGACTCGCTGCTCGACCGGCAATACCCGCCCGAGGACGTGCGCCAGCGGGGGTATGTTTCGGGCGCGCTCCTCTGCCGCGCGCTCGACTTCCTGCGGCCGGGCTGGCGGGACACGCTCGAGAAGAACGACACGATACCGCTCGACGTGCTGCTGGCCGACGCGATTCCGGCCGGCACCGTTGCCGCGCCGCTTCCGGTCGACAGCGTGCTCGCCGCCTCTCGCAACGAAATCGCTCTCCTCACGGTGCGGAACCAGGAGCGGCTTCGGGAGATGACGGGCCGCCCCGGCTATCAGGTTCGGATTCAATCGCTGGAAGAGCCGCTCTCCTCCGAAGGTTTCGATCCGCTCAACATTGCCGTGCTCGAACCGGGCGTCGTGCTGCACAGCCGGTTCGTGCGCCTCGGAAACGGGCGGGGATCGGTCGAGGTGTTCGACTGGGAGTCGCTTACCGTGGCGAGCGGCGAAAGCCATCCGCTCTTTGCGGGTGTGCGCGAGATATCGATTACGGGGCTGGGCGCGCCGGCCGTCGTCAAGAAGGAAGGCGGCGCGATCCGTATCGAAACGGCGCCCGTGCGCCTCAACTTCGAGGGCGCGACATTTACGACGCTCGACTCCGTGACCGTCATCACGCTTCCGGGCGGGCCGTGATCACTCCAGGTATCCCATGGCGCGCAACTGCTTCTCCAGATTCGGATCGAGCTCCACGTCATCGGTAGATCCACGGATGAGGCGCGCCTCTTCGATCGTATCGCGCAGTTTCTGCAGCAGCGCGTTCGCGCGGATCGAGTCGCGCGCGATCATCGTGCTCTGCTCACCCGGATCCTCGCCGAGATCGTACAGTTCCACCACTTCCCGCGACGGCTTCCAGTACTGAATCACTTTCTCGCCGTCGACGAGCAGCATCTGCGCCTCGGCGCCGGGCGCGCGCGCGAGCTCCGCGAATATTTCGGAGCGCGGTTCGAAACGCGGGTCGCCCCGGAGCAGGGGGGCGAAGCTGTGGCCGCGATACGCCTCCGGAATCGCGATGCCCGCGAGGTCGAGCAGCGTGGGGGCGATATCGATCATGCTCACGTAGTCGCGCGATCGGGCGGGCGCCGCGCCGGGAACGTGCACGAAAAGCGGAATGGCGACGAGTTCCTCGAAAAGCGACGTGCCGTGCTTCCAGCTTCGGTGTTCGTAAAACTCCTCGCCGTGATCCGCCGTAACGATCACGATCGTATTCTCGAAGAGCCCGCGTTCTTCCATCCAGTAGAAGAGATCCCCGATCGTTCGGTCGACCGCCCAGATATCGTCGTCGTACTTGTCGATTCGCAATCGCAGGCTGTCGCCCGGAACGGGAGTCGCCGTATCGAACGGATAGAGAGTGCCCCCCGAAGCTCCGTACGTGAAATCGACCGGGCCGGGTGGCGCGTAGTTTCCGCGGCCCACATAGGGGGCGTGCGGTTCGCGTACGTGAACGTACGCAAAGAAATTCTCGTCGCCGATCCGGTCGACCCATCGCCGGAATCCATCGCCCAGTCGCGGGGTCGTCAACCAGTCCTTCAGGAGCGCGGGGCGGCACTTCTCTTCGAAAAGGGTAATAAGGTCGCGCCCGCGCCACGGCAGAAGCGGGATCTTCCCCGCTGTGCGTCCGAAGTATTCCGTAATCAGCAGTTTCTCGTACGCCGGCTTTCCCATCGAAACTTCATGCTGAAAGCCCTGGTCGAGGCCGTAGATCTCGGGAACGAAGGCGCTCGCGGAAAAAATTCCCGTTCTGTATCCTTCGCGCTCGAATGATTCCGCGAGGGTTTCGAATCTCCCGGTCAGGCTCGAAACCTTCGTTTCGACTCCGTGGGACGAAGGATATTGAGACGTAAACAGTGAGGCGATGGCGGGATGCGTCCAGCTCGACGTCGAATACGCGCGGTCGAAAATGCGCGCGTCACGCGCGAGGCGGTCGAGATGCGGCGTCACATTCCGCGGATAACCGTAGACGCCCACGTGATCCTTGCGCAGCGTATCGATCATGAGAATGAACACGTTTTGCCTGTCCGTCACGCCGGGGCGCCCGGGCGCCTTCACGATCCCCGCCATGAAATACGAGCCGAACGCCAATGCCAGGCCGCACGAAAGCACGACCAGCGTATGTCTCCCGCGCGGGAAGTCACCGATACCGCGGCCGAGGGCGATCCCGAGCGGAATCGCGGCTCCGTAGCACAACACCCAGAGAATCGTGGAACCGGGTGGAACGAGCTCGGAAAAGAGATGGCGAATGAGAACCGCGTGCAGCGTGAAGCCGATGGCGAGCGCGGGCACGATTCCGTTCGGGCGCAGCGCGCGGAGGAACGCAAGCCTGCTCGCGATCGTGAACGTCACGCCGACGAGCGCCCAGTAGACAACGTAGAGCAGAATGATTCCCGGAATCATCGCGGGCGTCAGAAACGAACGGCCGGCGAGAAGCCTCAGAACGACTTCGACGAGACATACGATCGTTCCCCAGAATATCCCCGCGAACATGTGCCCTCCTGCAGCGCATCGTGCGGTTGAAAGGGTATCGACGGCGCACCGGATCTTACATGTGCGTGCGCATTCCATGCAATCCGCTTGCTTGTGCGGCGAGCCTCGCCTAGAGTCGGAGCACGATGCAGCTTACAGGACCATGGTACATGCGCCTGCACTGGCAGGTCTTCATCGCGATGCTTCTCGGGATCGCAGCCGGCCTGGCGGGCGGCGAAGCGATCGTGCCGAATGTGGCGTGGCTCGGTACGCTCTTCGTGCGCCTGCTCAAGATGGTGATCGTGCCGCTCGTCGCGTTCTCGATCATCTCGGGCGTCGCCTCGGTCGGCGCCGGCGCGTCACTCGGACGTCTCTTCGGCAAGACACTCGGCTACTATGTCCTCTCGAGTCTCCTTGCCATTATTGTCGGCCTTCTGCTCGTGAACCTGATCCGGCCCGGCGACGGCGCCAACATCGTGGACGCCGAAGCCGCCACGATCCCCGAACTCGAAACGCCCGGCGGGCCGGCGGACCTGCTCATGCGCATGGTTCCCGTAAACGTGATCGACGCGGCGGCCAAACCCGACATGCTCGCCGTCATCTTCTTCTGCATCCTGTTCGGCATAGCGATTTCGGCGCTCCCGAAAGACCCGCGCGAAACCATGACCGGCTTTTTCAGCGCCGGCTTCGCAGCGATGATGAAGCTGACCTCGGGCGTGATTCGCTTCGCCCCCATCGGCGTCTTCGGCCTCATCACGAAGGTCGTGGGGCTGACGGGCTTCGCGTCGTTCAAGGCGCTCGGGCTCTATATGCTCACGATCGCGGCCGGTCTTTCGATTCACATGTTCCTGACGCTGCCGCTGTTGCTCGTCTTTCTCGGGCGGATCAATC
>JABDJQ010000403.1 GCA_013002425.1 Gemmatimonadota bacterium | reverse complement strand
GCATGAAGCCGGCTTCGATGCGGACGACGTCGAGCGTGTCGAGCCCGCACGGTTCGATCATGTGCTGGCGGCCGGCGTCGAGAACGGCGTCGTAGAGCGCGAGCGCATTTTCGTTCGGCGTCCAGATTTCGTAGCCGAGGTCGCCGGTGTACCCGGTGCGCGTGATCCCCACTTCGCACTTGTCGAGGCGTCCCGTGGCCGCGCGAAAGAAGCGCAGCTTCGCGAGATCGATATCGGTCGCCTTCTGAAGAACGGTGCGCGCCTCGGGTCCCTGCAGAGCGAGCACCGCGATTTCGGCCGTGGTATCACGGATCGCGACATCGTAACCGCGCGCGATCGTCTCGAGCCACCGGAGCGAGGGCTCGTTCGACGTGACGCGAAAATGCTCTTCGGCCCAGCGCGTGATCGTGCCGTCGTCGATCACCTTGCCCGCGTCGTCGGTCCAGCAGCAATACGTCACGCGGCCGACGCGCAGCTTCGCGATGTTGCGCACCATGACCCGCGCGAGAAAGCGTCCGGCGTCCTTTCCGGTCACGTCGTATTTGAAGAGCGGGGTAACGTCGATGAGGCCCGCGGCGTGGCGAAAGGCGAAGTACTCGCGATCGATTACCGTGTCGTACGAACGCACGGCGTGGTAGCCCGACCACTCTTTCCAGAGATAGCTCGTGCAGAGCTTCGAAGTGCGGTCGTGAAACGGGGACGGTACCGGCAAAAGAAATCTCCCTCGCGAATCGGGTTCGAAGGGAGATTCTATCGTAAGGCGCTGTTTTTGGGTAGGGCCGCGGCCCTTCTACTTGACGAGCACGATCTTGTGCTTCCAGGAAGCGGAACCGGCCGTAAGGCGCACGAAGTAGGCGCCGCTCGCCACAGGGCGGCCCGCGTCGTCGCGACCGTCCCAGGAAACTTCGGCGGCGCCCTGCGGGCGGTAGCCCCGGTCGAGCACGGCCACGCGCCGCCCGCTCGGGGCGACGACTTCGAGAGTGACGTCGGCCGCTTCGGGCAGGTTGTACCGGATGCGCGTCACGGGATTGAACGGATTCGGCGCGCTCGTAAGCTGTCCGCGCGCGACCGGCACCACCGTTTCGATATCGGTGGACGAAGCTTCGGGATCGAGAATCAAGAGCACCGCGTCCGGAACGAGGTTCGAGCCGAGGGTGGCGTCGTATCCACCCGCCGTCACCGGGAAGTCGTCGGAACTCGACTGCCCCGCGATCACGAGCAGACCGTTCGGATCGATCGCGCCCGCCATCAGGAACTCGTCGACGCTTCCGCCCACATACGTGGACCGGATCACCGTATTCAGCCCCGGATCGAGCACGGTGACGAACCCGTCGAACGAACCGCCGTTGAACGTGGGATCGAAGGAATCGAGCGTCGTCGGGAAGTCCTGCGAAGTCGTGTGGCCGAGCACCACGACGTTGCCTGCGAGGTCGAGTTTGACGTCGAGCGCCAGATCGATGCCCGTCCCGCCGAAGTAGGTCCCCTTCTGCACTTTCGTGCCCATTCCGTTCAGGCGCACGACGTATGCGTCGTCGCTCCCCGCCGGCACTTCCATGAATGCACCGATGTGCGTCGGGAGCCCCGGGGAGCGCGTATGGCCCGCCACGTAGACCGGCCCCGCGGGTGAAACCACGACGGACTGCGCCTGATCTTCGTCGGTCTCGCCGAGCAGCGTCGACCAGATCAGCGTGCTCGCGTCGGACGAGATCTTCGCCACGAAGATGTCGCCGGAATCGCTCGCGGTGGAATCGAACGTGCCGGTTGTCGTAGGAAAGTCCGAAGAATTCGTGATGCCCGTGATCACGTAGTTTCCCGAAGCGTCCTGATCGAAGTCCCAGATACGTTCGCCGAGCCATCCGCCGATGACGGTCGAAAACACGAGTTGCGTGCCGGTCGGATCGAGCTTCGTCAGAAAGGCGTCGCCGAGACCGTTGTAGGTCACGTCGTACGCGCCGGGCGTGGTGCGGTAGAACTGCGAGAACGTGCGCCCCGCGATCACGACTTCCCCGCCCGGAAGCGCACGGATCACATGCGCTTCGTCATAGTCACCCGAGCCGAGATACGTGGAGAAGAGCAGGTTCGCGCCGTCGGCGGAAAGGCGGGCGACGAAAACATCGTGCGATCCGTTGGCCGCGTTGTCGTAGGCGTTGATCGAAGTCGGAAAATCCGCGGACCGTGTTTTTCCCGCGACGAAGATCGTGCCGTCGTCGGCGACATCGACGGCCTGTCCGTCTTCGAAGTCGCTGCCGCCGAGATACGTCGAGAAGATCAGGTTCGAGCCGGTCGGGTCGAAGCGGCTCACGAAAACGTCGGCATTCCCGGCGTCGTTCGTCTGGTAAACGCCGACCGTCGTCGGGAAATTCGTCGAGAACGTGTACCCCGTCACGACGATGTCGCCGTTCGGCGCCAGATCGAGATCGAAGGCCGCGTCGATGCTGCTGCCGCCGAGATAGCTTCCTGCGATCAGGGCCGGATCGAAGTTCCCCGTTTTCGCCCACACGGGCGAGTCCTTCTCGACGGAAAGAATGCGGCCGTCGATTGCAATCTCGAGGCCTTCATTGCCTTCCCAGCGCGGTTGCAGTTCCACCGCCTGTCCCTCGGTATACTCGGACTCCGCGCTCAGATTGCCGTCGTCGTCCACGTAGTAAACGAGGTCGAGCCCCTCGTAGAGATCGTGATAGACGATCCTGTCGTACATGGGCGTGTCCAGGATCCAGGTCGACGGCTCCGCGCCCGTTATATAATGATGGCGCCCGAAGCGGCGGTCGTGCCCGAGAAGCTCGGCGAACGGGTTCGCGTCTTCATACGTCAGGTCGATCGCGGCCGCAATACGCGAGAACGAAGTCAGGCTGTCGGCGCCGGGAGACTCGGGATGCGCGATCTGGTCGGGCCACGACGACTGCAGCACGAGATCGAACACCACTCCTTCGGCCGTAAAGTAATACGAACCGCGATGATCATGGAAATAGTAGAGGACCTGCGGCGGATACTGCCCGTCGTTTCGAATGAACGCCCGGCGGGCTTCCGGTGAAATGGCAAGCGACGACACGGGAGAGAAAGAGTTCAATAACAGAGTAAGCAGGAAAGTCAGCCAGACCGCGGGGCGCGAAGGGCAGATATGCATCCCGGTCCTTTCGTTGCGTACAGATTCGTGTGCTGGGGTGCGTATTGCGCGATATAACGCTCTATTTTAACAGAATCAGCGCGATAAGGCTACGACAGAACGAGGGAGGGTCAGTCGAACCAGGGATACGCCCAGCCGTGCACAAAAGCATGATTCTGAAGAAGTTGACACTCGGCTTCGTCGAGCGGCCGCCCGCCGGAGACGGCGGTGTGCTCGTCCACGTGGCGCGCGCGGCGCATGCCGGGAA
>JABDJQ010000368.1 GCA_013002425.1 Gemmatimonadota bacterium | reverse complement strand
GGCGCCGCGAACGGTTCGCTCGTCTGCTCGATCGAGGAAGACGGCGCGTCGCTTCGACTCGCCGTACAGCAGTTCATCGAAGGCGGCGCGTTTCTGGAAGCCGCGGAAGGGTCGGATACGGAATTGACGGAATCGGAAGACAGAGAACGAGACGAAGACGAAACGCAGGAAATGGAACCGGTCACCGATGACGCGGACGTCGAAGGCGGCGCCGATGGCGACGCCGGCACCGACGCCGACGCCGCGCCCGAGCCGCCACCGCCGTCCGTGGAGGGCGCGGAGCTGGCGGCCGAAGTGCCGGTCGTGCTGCGCGTCGAGCTCGGCAGCGTGCGCATGACGCTGCAGGAGCTTTCGCAGCTCGGCAGCGGTTCGATTCTCGAGCTCGGCAGGAATCCGGACGCGCCGGTTTCCCTCGTGGTCGAAGACCGAAGGATGGGGAGCGGCGAACTCGTGACCGTGGAAGGCGAACTCGGCGTTCGCATCCTGTCGCTCGGATAGTGGCGCTCACGGCACACATTCTGCCGCTGGCGCTGCTGCTGCAGACCGCGGACACGTCGATCGCCGGAGCTTTCCCCGCGGGCGAATCGAATTACATGGGCATGCTCTTTCGCATGCTGCTGTCGCTGGCCGCGATCTGCGTGTTCATCTACTTCGTCGGGCGCTATCTCATGCCGCGCCTCTTCGGCATGCGGACGCCGGGCGCGGGTGAACTCACGATGATCGACCAGGTGCCGATCGGCGCCGGGCGCGCGGTCTGCATCGTGCGCGCCGTCGGAAAATATTATCTCATCGGCGTCGCGGAAAAGGGCGTCGACCTGATCGCGGAACTCGATGCGGACGAAGTCCGGTCGCGCTACAAGGGAGAAACGAATTGACGATCGTTCGGAAAGCGACCCTTCTTTCGGCCCTTGCGCTCCTTGCGGCGCCTACCGTCACCCTCGCGCAAACTCCTTCGGCGGAATTCGGCAGCCCGCTCACGCTCATGATGATCATGGGCGCCCTTTCACTCGCGCCGTTCGTTCTGATCATGATCACTTCGTTCGTAAAAATCTCGGTCGTGCTTTCGATCGTTCGAAACGCGATGGGCACGCAGCAGATTCCGCCGAACCAGGTCGTTGTCGGTCTCGCTTTCGTGCTCACGATCTTCATCATGATCCCCGTCGCGAAAGAGGTGTACCAGGAGTCCGGCATCTCCACGCAGTCGCAGTCGAAGATCTTTTCGGAGAGCTCGATCAAGGAGCTGTTCGATTCGGCGAAAAACGGGAAGGAACCCGTACGCCGTTTTCTGATACGCCACGCGCACAACAAAGATCGCGCGCTCTTCGTCGACCTCGCGTTCCGGCTTTCGGGGAACGAGCAGGAGGTGATCGACGCGTCGAGCTTCCAGGTGCTCATTCCGGCGTTCGTCATCAGCGAACTGAAAGAAGCGTTCCAGATCGGTTTCATCGTGTTCATTCCGTTTCTGATCATCGACATGGTGGTGGCGAACGTGCTGCTCGCGCTCGGGATGATGATGCTCTCCCCGACCACGATCTCGCTGCCGTTCAAGATCCTGCTGTTCGTGCTCGTCGACGGCTGGTACCTCGTGGTGCAGGGACTCGTTCTCGGTTACGTGAGGGGGTAGGCGATGGAACTCACATTCGTCATGCAGATCTGTCG
>JABDJQ010000352.1 GCA_013002425.1 Gemmatimonadota bacterium | reverse complement strand
ATGGTGCTCGTCACCGGCCCGCTCTGGGCGAAGCCGATCTGGGGGATCTGGTGGACGTGGGACGCGCGGCTCACGTCTACGTTCGTGCTCTGGCTGCTCTTTCTTTCGTACCTGATTCTGCGGTCGTATCTGCCGGACACCGGCACCCGCAAGCAGACCCTCTCGGCCGTGATCGGCATTCTGGGATTTCTGAACGTGCCGATCGTGTATATGTCGATTCGCTGGTGGCGCACGCAGCATCCGCAGCCCGTAATCGCCGGCGGCGAGGACTCGGGGCTCGCGCCCGACATGATGGTCGCGTTCTTCTTCTCACTTTTCGTATTCACGCTTCTCTACTGGGTGCTGCTCCGGCTTCGACTTCGCCAGGATGTCTGCGAGCGCAAGCTGCGCGCACTGCAAAGAAGGGAGACGGCCCGATGAACGAAGGCAATACAGGATTCTGGGTCAGCGCGTTCTTCGTCGTCTGGGGGTTGCTCTGGATGTACCTGGTCGTTCTGCACAAACGGCAGCGGAGTCTCGAAGACCGCGTCGCGAAGTGCGAACGCCGCGATTGACCGCGGGCGCCCGCGATCGCGCCGGTTCGCCGATTGCGGATCTGCTCGGCGCGCACATGTCGATCGCGGGGGGCGTTCCACGCGCCCTCGAACGCGGGCTTGCCGCCGGCTGCGGCGCCGTGCAGATCTTCACGAAGAACAACAATCGATGGGACGGAAAGGCGATCTCCGAGGAGGACGCCCGCTCGTTTCTCGCACTCGCCCGGGAGTTCCCGCCGGGCGCGCTCTTTTCCCACTCGAGCTATCTGATCAATCTGGGGGCGCCGCGCGGCGAAACGCGCACGCGCTCCATTCGCGCGATGGTCGACGAACTCGAACGCGCCGAACGTCTCGCGCTTCTCGGCGTCGTGCTTCATCCCGGAAGCCACGTGGGCGCGGGCGTCGCCACCGGCATTCGTCGCATCGCGGGCGGTTTGAATCGCGCGCTCAGAGCGACCGCCGGTTTCGAAACGCTCGTGCTGCTCGAGACGACCGCGGGACAGGGTTCGAATCTCGGGCGCCGGTTCGAGGAGATCGCGCGGATCATCGATCGCGTACGTGAACCGGAACGGATCGGCGTCTGTCTCGATACCTGTCACGTGTTCGCGGCCGGGTATCCGATCCAGGAGCGCGACGGATACGAGGAAACCATGGACGCGTTCGATCGCCTGATCGGGCTCGATCGACTGAAGGCGCTGCACCTGAACGACTCGAAGATGCCTTTCGGGAGCAGGCGCGATCGCCACGAGCACATCGGTCGGGGCGAGATGGGGATCGAACCGTTTCGCTTCGTCATGAACGACGCGCGTCTCGCGCGGATTCCGATGGTGCTCGAAACGCCCAAGGACGGAAAGAAGCGCGGCGTGGCCGACGACCACACGCAGGACAGACGGAACCTGGCCGTGTTGCGGGGACTCCGGGAGCGGTAGCTATTCTTCGTCGAACTTCGTGTGTTCCGCCGTCACCGTCGTCGCGATCCCGCCGCGCACGAAGAAGTTCCCCTCGACCTGGATCCATCGCGGATCGATCGCTTTCACGATGTCGTCGCAGATGCGGTTCGTGACGGCTTCATGAAAAGCGCCTTCGTCCCGGTAAGACCAGAGATACAGCTTCAGTGATTTGAGCTCCACGCAAAGCCGGTCCGGAATGTACTCCATGCGGATCGTGGCGAAGTCGGGCTGTCCGGTCATGGGGCAGAGGCACGTGAACTCGGGACAGTCGAACGCGATCGTGTAGTTGCGCTCGGGTTTCGGATTCGGGAACGTATCGAGCGCTTTGCTCGGCTTGGTCGACATGATCGATCCTCCGCATGCGGTCGTTCGGGATGGCACGCGCGCGGCGTTGCTGCGCGGCTCGAAAGCGAAAGCATAGCAAAAGATCAGGCGATCCCGTGCTCTTCCTTGTAGGCGAGCCAGTTCTTTTTGAGGTGCAGGAAGGAGTCGAAATCAGGCTGGATGAGGAACGGGTTCGTCCGACGTTCCTCGCCGATCGTCGAGGAAGGCCGCACGCCGAAATCGTGCCCGGGCCAGACGGTGACGTGGTCGGGGAGCTTCATGAGGCGCTGCAGGCTGTCGTATTCCTGGCGGGCGGCTTCGTCGGTTCCCGTGCCGCCGACCTTCCCCACGAACAGCGTGTCGCCCGAGACGAGCGTGGTGTCGTTCAGCAGAAAGCAGACGGAATCCGGCGTGTGACCCGGTGTGTGAATCGTGAGGAGTTCGGTCGATCCGACGCGGGCCGCCTCGCCGTCGCGAAGCAGCCGGGCGCCCTTGAACTTCGACGCCTCGTGAATCCACACCTGCGCGCCGGTCCGCTTCTGCAGTCGTTCGTTGCCGTTCACGTGGTCGGGGTCGGAGTGCGTATTCGCGATGAAGCGGATCTCGAGGCCGAGCTCTTTCGCGCGCGCCTCGAATTTCTTCGGCACGTACGCAGGGTCGAACGCGATCGCGATGCCCGAATCAGGGTCGCCGAAGAGATAGCCGAAGTTGCGGTTTCCGCCGAGCGGAATTTGTTCGAAGATCATTTACGCAGAGGGTTGTGACGGCTTGTTCGGCGGCGGAGCGTCGTTCAGCACGTGCAGCCCGTCATCCGAACCTTTCGTTTTGTCCGCATCGGCGCCGTTGTCGCCCTTCGGCTGCGGTTTGCCGTTGCCGCCTTTCGGTTGCTCGCCCGTCCCCGAAGGAAGTTCGAGTTCGAAGTTGCCGAGATGCGCGGCGGTCTTGTTCTTCATGATCCAGGAGCCGACCTGGCCGGCATGGCGCTTCATGTCCGTACGCGCCGTGCACACCATCCAGCAGCGAAGCTCGCAGGCGCGCACTTCGCCCCGGATCTTCTCGGCCTGATGCGATGCCCAGATGTTCTCGAAGCTGTCCTTGCGGACGTTGCCTAGAACCCGTTCCATGATATTGCACGGGTAGATGTCGCCGCCCGGATCGACGAAGAAGAAGTCCGAAGCGGCGTTGCAGACGAACGGGCGCCCTTCTCCCGCGGCGTAACGGAACACGCCGTGCGCGAAAAACGCGCGGAGCCAGTTCTTGGGTGTGCTCGTCTTCAGAAGGTCCTCGACCATCGGCCCGAGGTTCTTCTTCAACAGGTCGATGCCGCTGAAGTTGTTCTGGTCGGTCTTGAAATAGTGAGACGAGTTCTGCGCGACAGCCATGCTGAATTCGACGCCGAGCTCTTTGGTCAGCTTGTATACGAGCGGCAGCTCTTCGACGTTGTCGTCGACAACCGTAAACGCCAGGCGCAGGTTCGTCATGCCGAGCCCCTTGAGGCGCGTCAGCGTGTCCATGCACTTGTCGAAGCCTTTGGGAATGCCGCGCACGTGGTTGTGCGTTTCGCCCTTGCCGTCGATCGAGATCCCGACGCCGACCGTCGGGTCGACCTTCAGCACCTCTTTCATGAGCTTCTCGATCTTACCCGGCATGAAGCCGTTGCTCGAGATGATGATCTGCGCGTTCGGTGCGCGCTCCTTCACGACGGCGACGATCTCGGGAATGTCGTCGCGGAGAAACGGTTCGCCCCCCGAAATGTTCACATAGCGGAGCGAGGAGGGGAGGAACCGGTACTCTTCGGGAGTGAGATCGTTCTCGGACGGATTCTGCCAGATGTTGCACATGATGCATCGGGCGTTACAACGATAGGTCGTTGCGAGAACGACATCGATCGGCTGCGTAGGCAAAGTGCGGGTCCTTTCCTGGTGAGCGTGAGGCGGATGGAGCAAGGGAGCTTGTCTCTTCGCCGGTCAGCGGCGCGTCTTCGCCGTGCTACGGCGCGTCTTCGCCAGTCACTGGCGCTTGGGCCTCGACCTAAGGTTAATGGAATCCGGGCCTTCTGTCAATCGGGCCCGCGGTATCCACGCCCCCTGGCGTTTGACTCATGTCGTTAGAATGACTATGATTACAGATCGCTCACCTTGCGCTCGGGCTTCACCCGGCCGCATCAAGAATTATCTCATAATCCCTGTTCGGAGTATCGACCACCGGAATGCCATCCATGAGGCGACGATCGAATCAATCGCGCGGGCCTTCACGCCGGCAACTGATTGACAGTGAACGACTTTACGGCGATATCCGCTTAAGCGAAGGCGCGGTCTCCGTCGGACTGGCCTATCCGAACCGGTACGGCGTCGGGATGGCGAATCTGGGGTATCAGACGATTCTGCACCGGCTCCGCTCGATTCCGGGCGTTTCGGCCGAGCGTGTCTTCCAGGGAGAGGGCGAAGGTCCGCTGAAGACGTTCGAGACGCAGAAGCCGGTGGGCGGGCTCGACGCCATCCTGTTCTCCGTCTCGTTCGAGAACGATTACGTGAACCTGGTCCGCATGCTGGCGCAGGCGCGGATTCCGCTCGATCGCGAGGAGAGGGATGACCGGCATCCGATGATCGTGGTCGGGGGCGCGATCACGTTCCTGAACCCGGAGCCGCTCCGCAAGTACGCGGACGTGATGCTCATGGGCGAGGGCGAAGAGATCGTCTGCGAATATATCGATCGAATGCGAAGCGATCGGGGGGAGGCGCGGGCCGAGCGCGTGAAACGCGCCGGCGCGATCGCGGGGGCCTACGTGCCCGCCTTGCACCGGTGCGCGGGCGAAGTCGAGCGGCGCAGCTACATGGCGATGAAACACGACCCGGCGCTGACGCGCATTCTGACGCCGCACTCCGAGTTCAGTGACACGCTTCTGATGGAAATCTCGCGCGGCTGCCCGCGGCGCTGCCGCTTCTGCACCGTGGGGTCGGCGTTCCCGAAGTTCCGCATGCTGCCTGCCGACGAAGCCGTCGCGATCGCGGAGCGCTTTCGCGCGGAAGACGTCGCCGCCGGCCGCCGGCCCGTCAGCAAAGTGGGGCTCGTAACGGCCGCGTTCTTCGACCACATCGAATCGGAGCGCATGGCCGAGATGCTCTTTACGCGCGGTTTCGAGATCGGCGCGTCGTCCGTTCGCGTCGACCAGCTCACGCTCCCGCTGCTCGAGTACCTGCGGAAGTCGGGACTCCAGGCGCTCACGATCGCGCCCGAAGCCGGGACGGAACGTCTGCGCAGGATCATCGCGAAGGAGGCCACGGACGAGAAGATCATGGCCGGGGTTTCGAAAGTGGCGGCGGCAGGTTTTCGATCGCTCCGCATCTATTACATGGTGGGACTCCCGTTCGAAACGGAGGACGACCGCGCCGGCCTCGTGAGCGAAGCGATGCGCATTCGCTCTCACTTCTATAACGAAATCAACGGATCCGGTCGCGTCACCGTTTCGCTTCATCCGTTCGTGCCGAAACCGCGCACGTCGTTCCAGTGGAGCGCGATGCGAGAACCGAAAGACATCAAGAAAATCGTTCTCGAGATCAGAAAACAGCTTCCGGGAATCCGCGTGAAGTGCCCGTCGCACAAGGACGTGTATCTCGAAGGGATCCTGGCGCGCGGAGGGGAAGAACTCGCGCCGTTCCTCGAAAGCGTGGCCGCCGGTTCGAACTGGCAGGCGGCGGCGCGCGAAACGAACCTTCCCCTCGAAGAACTGATCTACAGCGATCGCCCCGGCGAGACCGCGTTTCCATGGGAAATGGAAGGGAAAGATCGCGTGGATCGGGTAAACTGGCGTGAATTCCAACGCGCCTCGGATCTGAATGTCACGGAGGTCTCGCAAGTTCATGAATAACCGCACTCCCTACAGGGAGCGTCTGCTCGAGATTCTGCCGCACGTGGAGAAGCCGAGCCGGTATCTGCCGCCCATCCGGAACGCGGTCGGGAAAGATCTCGACGCGGCCGATGTCACGTGGGCGCTCACGTTTCCCGACGCCACCGAGACGGGCTATCCGCATCACGGCCTCGAGATTCTCTACAACGTGATCAACAAGCATCCGCGATGCGCCGCGGAGCGCGCATTCTCACCGTGGACCGACATGGAGAAGGAGATGCGCGCGCGCGACCTGCCGCTCGCTTCGATCGAAACGAACCGGCCCCTCGCCGAGTTCGATGTGATCGGCATTACGATGCAGTTCGAACTTTCGTATACGAATATTCTCGGTGTGATCGATCTGGCGGGGCTTACCCTGCGCGCGAAAGATCGCAGCGACATCTTCCCGCTCGTCGCGGGGGGCGGGCCGTGCGCGACGAATCCGGAGCCGCTCTCGCCGTTCCTCGACTTCTTTCTGATCGGCGACGGGGAAGACGCGGTGCAGGCGATCAGCGAAACGATCGCGGCCTTCAAGGACGAAGGGGGCGCTTCGAAAGAAGATCTGCTCGCCAGGCTCTCCGCAATCGAGGGGGTCTACGTGCCGAGTCTGTTCACGCCGGTCTACGGCCCGGACGGACGCCTGGAATCGGTCGAAGGGCCGTCCACGCCGAAGCGCACGATTCTCTCGAACATCTCGAAGTACCCGATCCCGGAAAAGCCCGTGCTTTCGGCCATCACGCCTACGCACGATCGCGTCTACACGGAGATCGCGCGCGGCTGCGGCGTCGGCTGCCGATTCTGTCAGGCCGGCTACATCTACCGGCCGCTCCGCGAGCGCCCGGAGCAGGAAGTCGTGTCGAGCGCGGTTCAGGCGCTCGAAGCAACCGGACACGAGAACGTCACGCTCGCTTCGCTTTCGTCGGGGGACCATGCCGAGATCCTGCCGATCCTGCGCAGCATGAACGCGAGCACCGAAGACGAGCAGGTCGGCCTGGCTCTTCCGTCGCTCCGCGCGTGCACATTAAGCGACGAAGTCATCAACGAAGTGCAGCAGTTCCGCAAGTCGAGCTTTACGATCGCGCCAGAAGCCGGCTCGGAACGCATGCTTCGACTCATCAACAAAGGAATCACCCGCGATCACGTGCGCGATATCGCCGAGCGCACGGTCAAGCAGGGGTGGCGGCTGCTGAAACTCTACTTCCTGATCGGTCTGCCGACCGAAGAGGACGAAGACGTGGCCGGCATCGCCACGCTCAGCAACGACGTCTGGAAGATCGGGAGCGGGATCGCGGGGCGCGCCTTCAAACTGAACGTCAGCGTCTCGAGCCTCGTTCCGAAACCGCACACGCCGTTCCAGTGGGAGCGTCAGGATTCGATACAGGAAGTCGAGCGCAAGCAGTCGCTCATTCGGGGCATGCTGCTCCATCGCAACATCAGTCTCAAGTGCCACAACTCGTACCAGACCGCTATCGAAGATCTGCTTTCGCGCGGCGACCGGCGCGTCGGCGACACGATCGAGAAGGCATACCAAGCGGGCGCGCGCTTCGACGAGTGGAAAGAGCTCTTTTCGTACGATCGATGGGTCGAGGCGTGCCGCGCGACCGGGATCGATCTCGAGGACGCGCATCGCGAACGGAGCGAGGATGAATTCCTGCCGTGGCAGCATATCGATATCGACATCACGAAGAAGTTCCTGCT
>JABDJQ010000287.1 GCA_013002425.1 Gemmatimonadota bacterium | reverse complement strand
AATGCGCACCTCGACATCACTCAGATATCCTTTCTTCGCTGTTGCTTCCATCAGCTTACGCCTCCGCTCAATATTACAAACAGTGACAGTCCGATGATCACGGCCGTGCCGGCGCCCGTTGCCCACCAGCCGGCGCGGTTTCGCCACGAGACCCCGCCGTAGAGCGCCGTTTCCGTGCCCGCCTCGTATACGCGCGTACTCGCGCTTCGCAGACTCGCCGGCGGCCATTCGCTCGTTTCGCGCACGTTCAGGTCGAGCTTCAATACGATCGATTCGCCGTAGTTCGCGGTGATTGACGCCATGCGTCCCGTGTTCGACACCCACGTTTCGGCTTCGAGCGTATGGACGATCCAGCCGGCCGACAGATCCGTCGACCAGCGGTCGCTCCAGTAGTATCGCAGCTTCGGCTTCACGCCGAGCCGCATGTCGTACCCACCGAGCGCGCCGTAGGCGACGACGCCGAAGTCCCATCGCGCGGCGCTCCCGAAGGCACGGCGCCGCGTCGTCAGTAACCCGATTTCGCTGACCATGCGCGTATGGGAAAACGCGGGCGTTTCCCCTCGAACAGCGCCTCCCGCCTGCAGACCGGTTTCGACCGCCAGGCGGACGGACGGCTCGCCCCCGAAAGCGATTACGCCGGGCATCTCTGCGGTCAGCGCTGTCAGCAGTAGAAGAAACGGGAACGTGCGCACGGCATCAGAATAGCAGCGGGAAGCGTGAGAAGGCAATGAGAGGCGGTGAGGCAGCGAGCGAACAGCCGCACGAAAGGCGCATCGGGTCGGATGTTGCGGGCGGATCTTCGCGACGCTAGCGATCGAGCGCGACAATGCGCCGGCCGGCACGCGCGAGATACGCGGTCGTGGAGGGGGACCACGACTTCCCGCGGCTCACCTGCACTTCGATCGCGAGAAACGGATACTCACGCTCGGCGCCGCGGCCGAACGCTTCACGGATCGCGGGATCGTCGTACGCGACCTCCGTTTCGGCAATCTCCCGCCATGCGCCGCCGCCGGGTCCCCTGCGATCTGCGTTCACGACTTCGAAACGAACGCGATACTTCGTCTTATCCGCGGGGTAGATGCCGCGCTCCACGCCGAGATCGTGAAACGAGAGCGTTCCGTTCTGCAGCGTGAAGAAATCGATCGGCGGCACTTCGTCGAAGAACGCGCGCGCGATCTTGTCGCGCCGCTCCGCAAGTGTGCGCGCCACGTACTCGGTCGCGCGTTCATCGTAGTAACGCCCTTCGCGCGCGATCGCGAGAAGCTGCTCGTCCGTAAACGCCGAGATGATCTTCGCCGCCCAGTACGCGTCCCGCCCGGTGCAGTTCGCGAACGCGCTGTTCGGCTGCAGCGGTTTGAACTCGCGGGGATCGAAGTACTTCGTCGTGAAATAGCCCACTTCCGCGAGACCTTCCGGACGCGTCTGCTTTCTCCACGTGTCCTCGCGGAACCCGAGCGCCGCCAGGCGAAGCGCGATCGGCGGAAGATCGAACGTGTACTCGTAGCCGTAACGGATGGCCGGCCCGTGCGCGCCGGTTCCGAGCGTGCTCGCGAAATCGATCAGATGATGCTTTACGTAGCTCCGGTCGCCTTCGGTCACGTACATGTCGAGCGAGTTGTGCTGCTTCGTGTCGAAGTGGTTGATCCAGGCGGCGATGATCTTGAGACCACGCAGCTCGCGCCGGTGTTCGTGCCTCACGCGGTCGTTCGGATCGTCGCCGCGCGTCCCGAGATAGTTGAAGCAGCCGACGGGCACGCCGCTCAGGAACTTGCTCGAGATCGCGCGATACGTACCGTCGGGGGCGAGTTCGAGTGACGCGAGCAGCTTGTCGACATCGGCCGTCGTCATCACACGCTTCACACCGTGTTCCTTCAGCTTTACGCCCTCGGCGAGCACGAGATCCTCGCGCCGGAAATGCACGATGGCGTCTTCGGGCGTGTTGTACCCGCACGCGTGAAAGATGCGGTTCGAGATTACGCCCGCCGCGGTCGACATGCTCAGGAAACCGGGCGGGTCGAACTTGATGACGTAGACGTCGCCTTTCGCGTCGCGGATGTTGAAGCCCGGCGTCACCCCTTCGCTCTTCGCGCTCACGATCGTCCACGGCGCGCTCATGTCCGGCCCGCTACCGCCGCCCGGTCCGCGCGCGGCTTCGTCGGCCGTCATCTCGAAGTGCCCGATCCGGTTCGTGAACCACGACGAGTTCGGCGCTTCGTCGAGCGCGTTGATATTCGACGCAGCGGGCACGTGGTCGCCCCCGAACGCGGTCCCGATACGACGAATCAGACGGACCGGGTTCGTATAGCGCTCGCGCGGCAGAATCACCGTGTCGTTGATGCCGTCCCAGAGCAGATTCGGATCGCGCTCCCGGGGCTGCGCCACATGATTTCTGTCATCCTCGTACCAGACCACGGGCGCGTCGCGAAGGGGCTCGTCCGCGAGCGCGAAATCCGGCGCCGGCGCCAGGATGCCCAGCACGAGTGCGAGTGCGCGTGCGCGTGCGCCGAAGGCAGGCGCGGCGCGCATGAACGAGCAGGCCGAGAGCGGACGGCGATTGCGCATGAACGAGCAGGCCGAGAGCGGGCAGCGATTGCGGATACTCTCTCTCATCGCAGCACCGACTTGTCCCGGCCGTTATAGAGTCCGCCTTTCGAATACTGGAAAGTCTGTTCCGCCGCGAGCCGCCACACCGTGTCCTCTTCGGAGTAGCCGAACTCGAGCCGCCCGACGAATCCGCGCAGCTTCATGAAACGAAGGCCGGCGCCGTACGAAGCGCGCATGTTTCGTTTCGAGATGTCGTCGAAGTCTTCGAACACCTGGCCGACGTCCGTGAACATGTAGAAGTCGATGCCGCGGCCGTTGTGGCGGTTGTATGCCCAGAGCGGGAAGCGGTACTCGGCCGTCAGTATCGTGATCCCGCGGTCGCGCCAGCGCAGGTCGCGAAAACCGCGCATCAGGTCCGGTTCGTCGTTCGTCAGCAGGCGCTGGAACGGAACGTCGCTGTCCCCGTCGTTCTCGATCCAGTGAATCACCCCGCGAAGAGCGAGCGCCCTCTCCTGAAACCAGAGCGGCAGAAACTGCTGCAGATCGGCGCGGTACGAATAGAACGAGCCGTCTTCTTCCTCGAATCCCGAGAAATACGCGGCTTTGAACATGCGGACGCCGCCGCGTTCCGGACGCCCGACTTTGCGCGTGTCGTCGTGCGCGAGACCGGCGCTGTACATGACGCCGTCGCTCCTGTCGCCGTAGCCGGCCGGGCGGTCGTCCCCGCCGAACACTTCGAGCAGTGTCCTGTCGTCGCTGCCGCTGCCCTCGTCGCGCGGGCCGCGCGTTCCGACCCCCGAAACGATGACGCCCGCCGTCAGCGAAAGATCGTGCGATGCCGCGCGACTCAGAGTCAGGCCGCCCCACGACGTCTCCTGCGTGTAATGCGATTCGTTCGCGTCGGAAGCCTGCGGACCGATCCCCGAGAAACGCGCTTCGGGGCGCAGACGATACCCGCCTCCCGCTTCGAACTCGACCTTGCCGTCCTCGTTCAGGACCATCCCGAGCGCAACCCGCCGCGTCCCTTCCGTCGAGAAGTGGGTGCGGAGTTTCGCGCGATTGCGCGGACCGAAGAATTCGTCGTGATAGAAGGTGGCGCCCGCGCCGACACCGCTGAGCGGCGAAATCGAGAAGTTGGCGAGCACTCCGTACGGGAGTTCCTGCGCGCCGAAGACGCGTCGCACGAGCGGAATGAAACCGACGTCGTCGAGCCAGATCACGCCGCTCTTGAAGCCGGCCAGCGAATAGCGGAGCGGGAGATTGACGATCTGATAAGGAACGAGTACGGGGTACTCCCACGCGGAGCGGGAGCGGGTGCGATAGGCGGCGCGCGTCGAGTCCGTCGGCGGCGGAACCGGGCCCCATGCGCCCGAGGCCGAATCGTTCTTCGCGCCCGTCTGATCAGCCTCCGCAGGAAGCGCCATGCCTCCCGCGAAGAAAGCGGCGGCGAGAAACAGCGTTCTCATGGCGCGCGGCGCTCGACTCTCATGTGGAAATGATCGCGTCAACTCGGCCCTCCCGAAACGGGAGTCTAGCACAAGGCCTCCGGAGTGCATATCGGGACAGTGTCCGAAATCTGCCGGTCGGAGCGGGGCGGATGCGGTACCTTAGACTCGTACCTTAGAGATGAAAGGTATCGCAGATGGAACTCGTCCACGAACAGTGCTACCGGGCGGTCCGCAGTCGCGACGTGCGGTTCGACGGCCGCTTCTACACGGGCGTCCGCACGACCGGCATCTATTGCCGTCCCGTGTGCCCCGCGCCCGCGCCGAAGCCTGAGAATATCGACTTCTACCCTTCCGCGGCAGCAGCCGAGGAGGCCGGCTTCCGGCCGTGCAAACGGTGCCGGCCCGACTCGCTTCCCGGAACGCCCGCGTGGAACGGAACATCGGCCACCGTAACCCGCGCGCTCCGTCTGATCGCGGGCGGCGCGCTCGACGACGGCGGTATCGAGGAGCTCGCCGGGCGGCTCGGGGTCGGCGACCGCCAGCTGCGCAGGCTCTTCCTGCAGCACGTCGGCGCATCCCCGGTCGCCGTGAATCGCTCGCGCCGGGCGCATTTTGCGAAGACGCTGCTCGAGCAGACGTCGCTTCGTGTCACCGAGATCGCGTTCGCGGCAGGATACGCGAGCGTGCGATCGTTCAACGATCACTTCAAACGCGTCTTTCGCGCGACGCCGAGCGAAGTTCGCGTCCGCGAAAGCGGCGGCGCCATGGGCGGCGCCCGAGGCGAGAAATCCCGCGGCGCGACCGAGCCCCTTGCGCTCCGCCTCACGTGTCGCGATCCGATCGACTGGCCACATCTGGCCGGCTACTTCGAAACGCGCCGGGTCCCGGGCGTGGAAACCGTCACGAACGGCGCGTATCACCGCGTGATCACGGCCGACGACAAGACGAACATCCTGACCGTGCGCATGGCGAAGGACGGGGTCCGAATCGAGCTCGACCGGCCGGGCGGGCGCGACCTCATGAAAGTGTGCAACCGCGTGCGAAACCAGTTCGACCTCGACGCGAATCCGAAGCGAGTGGAAGAAGTGCTGGCGGAGGATCCGTTTCTCGCGGAGTCGGTCGCGGCGCATCCGGGCATGCGCGTCCCCGGCGCGTACGATCCATTCGAACTCATACTGCGCGCGATCGTGGGGCAGCAGATCTCGGTAAAGGGGACGACGACGATTCTCGGCCGGATCGTGGAGGCCCACGGCGAACCGCTCGACCCGGGGCTCGCGCGCGACGGGCTCACGCACAAGGCGCCGACCCCCGAAACGCTGGCCGGCGCGAACCTCGACGGACTCGGCATGAACGGCGCCAAGGTACGTACGATTCAGGCGGCCGCCCGCGCGGTAGCGGACGGAGCGATCCCGCTCGACGGGTCCGCTTCGTTCGAGGAACTGGACGCCGCGCTGCTCGCCGTGCCCGGGATCGGTCCGTGGACGGCGGGCTACGTCGCGATGCGCGCGTTTCGAAACCCTGACGCGTTCCTGCCGACCGATCTCGGCGTCAAGCATGCGCTCGCGGACATCGTACCGTCGAAGCGCCGGACGGAAATCGAGGCGCGGGCCGAACGGTGGCGACCGTGGCGCGCCTACGCGCTGCTGCACCTCTGGAGGAGCCCGGCATGAGCGGGAAGTCGAGAACGAACGAGAAGGCGGGCGGTTTGTGGGAGTACATCGATATCGACTCGCCCCTCGGCGCGCTCCGCATTGCGGAGACCGACGGCATGCTGCGGGCCGTGGAATGGGTCGACGAATGGGAGCGCGTGGAGGGGGCGCTCGAAGCGGACGCCGGACGGCGCGTCGCGAAGCTCGCGAGCGGGGCCGAACGCGTGTTCGCGCGTTACTTCGCCGGAGAACTGCACGCGCTCCGCGAACTCGACGTGCACTTCTCGGGCACGCCGTTTCAGATGCGCGTCTGGAATGCCTTGCGCGAGATTCCTGTCGGCGAAACACGATCGTATCGCGCGCTCGGCGAAGCAATCGGAGCGCCGCGCGCGGTGCGTGCGGTCGGCACTGCCAACGGCCGCAATCCACTCGCGATCGTCGTGCCGTGTCATCGGGTCATC
>JABDJQ010000343.1 GCA_013002425.1 Gemmatimonadota bacterium | reverse complement strand
GTCGGCTGGTGGTGACTTCTGTTGCGTGCAGACGGGCCATGCCGGTGCGCCGAAGGCGGCCGGCTCAAGGTTGGTCTCGCTTCGCCGCGCACACACGGGACGCACGCGGTGCGTCGACAGTGGTGTTAAGGCGGAAAGAGGGTGCGCGGTGCGTCGAGAGTAGTTTGAGGGCGGGAAGAGGTTGCGTCGGCGGCAGGTGTGAGGGCTGGACGGATCAAGCGAAACGAAGGACTGAGATGAAACGGATCGACAATGTAAACCTTCGCTCGAGCCGGCCGCTGATCACGCCGGCGGAACTGACGGATCGGATCAGGGTGAGCGAATCCGGGGCCGAGAACATTTTTCGCGCGCGCGAAGAGATCAAGGCCATCCTGCACGGGCGCGACAAACGGCGGATCGTGATCGCGGGGCCGTGTTCGATTCACGACATGAACCTGGCGCGCGACTACGCGGACAGGATCCATGCCCTCGCGAAGGAACTCGAGGAGTCGCTTCTGATCGTCATGCGGGTCTACTTCGAGAAACCGCGCACGACGGTGGGATGGAAGGGCGTGATCACGGACCCCAGGCTCGACGACTCGTTCCGGATCGACGAGGGGCTCAGGCTCGCGCGTTCGTTTCTCGTCGATCTTGCGGAGAAGGGGCTTCCGGCCGCGACTGAATTCGTCGATCCCGTCATCCCGCAGTTCATCGCGGACCTCGTGAGCTGGACCGCGATCGGGGCGCGCACGGCGGAATCGCAGAAGCACCGCGAAATGGCATCGGGGCTCTCCTCGCCGGTCGGCATCAAGAACGGCACGGACGGTAATCTGGCTACGGCGATCAACGGACTGCTGAGCGTTTCGAGTTCGCATCAGTTTCTGGGCGTCAACAAGGAAGGCGTTACGACCGTATTCGAAACGAACGGAAACGCGGATGCGCACATCGTGCTGCGCGGCGGCAAGCGCCCGAACTACGACTCGGTCAGCATCCGGATCTGTGAAGAGGAACTGGCGCGCGCGGGGCTCGACAGGACGATCATGGTCGACTGCAGCCACGGCAACTCGCGCAAGGATCACACGCTGCAGCCGATGGTGTTTCACGACTGTCTGAAGCAGATCACCGGCGGGACGGAATCGATCATCGGACTCATGCTCGAGAGCAATATCAACGCGGGCAAGCAGAAGTTGAAGGATCCGGGCTCGCTCGCATACGGGGTTTCGATTACGGATGCGTGCATCGACTGGGAGACGACCGAGACTTTGCTTCGTGAAGCGGCGGACCAGCTGCGAGACTAGGATCGAATCGAAAAGAGAGACCGCCTGCGGATCGCCGCAGGATCGGTGGACGGGAGTCGGTGCCCCTGTGTTCGAATAGACCACGGACGATCCGACAGACGATCTCTCAATCAGTATGGCGTGGCATGATGAGCCGGCAGCTCCCGTTTATTATACCGCATTCGGGAAAGCTTCGATAGACGCCCTCCCGCTCGAAGACTTCCCTGCGACTCCCACCTGAGACATTCCGGAAATCTGCATTCGTAAGGCGCCTTTCCGTGCGATCCGGCAGGAGTGGCCCCGGGGAGCCATTTTCTGTTTGACGACTGATTGAAACGTTCGTATGATTCAAGCGGACAGTTTCTTTAAGTAGACGTACAGTTCAAGTAAACGTATAATGCAAAACCGATGCCCCAGACGAATACACCAACGCGAATTCTCGACGCTTCCGAGAAGCTGTTCTCGGAGGAAGGACTGCAGGGGGTGTCCCTGAGACGGATCACGAAGGAGGCGGACGTGAATCTCGCTTCGATCCACTACCACTTCGGATCGAAGGAGAACCTGTTCCGCCGCGTTCTGGAGCGGCGCATCGAGCCGCTGAACGCGGAACGACTGGAGCTTCTCGGCACCGTGGAGAGCGGCGGCGCGCAGGGGGTGCTTTCTCTCGAAGCGGTGCTGGAGGCGTTCCTCGCCCCGGCGGTGCGCCTGCGCTATAACCGGAGCGGAACGGGGGCGCTTTTTTCGGCGCTCATGGGACAGATCTTTCAGAACCCCGACACGGAGATCCGGTCACTCGCGACGAAGATGTTTCGCGAGGTCTCGCTCCGGTTTCTCTCCGCGCTCGGGAGAGCTCTCCCCGGGCGCTCGGAAGAAGAGCGTCGGTGGGGTTTTCATCTGATGTTCGGGACGGCGGCCTTCGCGTTGTCGGCTCCCGGCAGTCTGATCGGCGACGGGAATCCGCTGCCGGACGATCCGGAGGAGGCGCTCGCTCGTCTCGTTTCCTTTCTCGCGGCGGGGATGCGGTCGCATGGGCCCTCACAGGGGGAGGGCGCATGAGAATCCCCCCGCCGCTTTTTATCTCGATCACGGTCTCGCTGGCGGCGCTCTCGTGCGGAGGGGCCCCCGACGTGAAGCTTCCTCCCGTCGACTGGGAGGAATCCGCTTCGCGGGGCTCCGATGCGTTCGCCGGCGAGACCCCTGTTTCGGGAACGTGGTGGCTCGCGTTCGAATCTCCCGCCCTCGACACGCTGATTCGCGCCGCCCTCGTCCGCAATCACGATCTGCGTGCGGCGGCGGCCCGGGTCGAGCAGGCGAAAGCCGAAGCCCGTGCCGCGGGCGCCGCTCTCTGGCCGCAGTTGAACGGCGGGCTCGCGGCCTCCCGTTCCCGCAGTGTGATCATCGGAATCCCGATCCCGGGCGCGGTCAGCCCGATTACCGCGTATTCGAACCGTTTCTCTCTCTCAGCCGATGCCGCCTGGGAGATCGATCTCTGGGGACGCATCCGTTCGGCGAAGTCGTCGAGTCTGGCGCGCTTCGAGGGGAGTCAGGTCGACTTGGCTGCTGCCCGACTCTCCCTCGCTGCTACGACCGCCCGGCTCTGGTTCGCTTTGTCCGAAGCGGAGATGCAACGAACGCTCGCGGAAGAAACCGTGGCGAGCTACTCGTCGTCTGCCGATCGCATTCGCAGGCGATACCAGCTCGGCGTCCGTTCCCCGCTCGATCTTCGCCTGGCCGAATCCAATCTCGCATCGGCGGAAGCGCTCCTGGCAGCGCGCGAGGACCAGCGCGACGCGCTGGCTGTTTCCTTGCAGCAGGTCATCGGAGCGTATCCCGACGCGTCCTTCCGGGGCGCGGCCGACCTTCCTTCGCCCGGTGAGCCGGTTCCGGCCGGTCTGCCGAGCGATTTACTGCTTCGGAGGCCTGACGTGGTGAGTGCGGAGCGCGCTGTGGCTGCGGCGCGTGCGCAGGCTTCCGTCGCACGCCGGGCGCTCCTCCCGTCGATCTCGCTAACGGGATCGGGGGGGACGCTCAGCGATCAGTTCGCGGACCTTCTGGACGGCGACTTCAGTGTCTGGAGTATCGCCGGCGGCATCCTGCAGCCGCTTTTTCAGGGGGGCCGCCTCCGTGCCAACGTGGCGCTGGCAGACGCCGTTCACGATCAGTCGCTCGCCGCGTATCTCGCGACGGCGCTGGGCGCGTTCGGCGAGGTGGAGCTGGCGCTTCGCGCGGAGCCGAGAGCCGCGATTCAGGTCCGATCCCTGATGAAAGCGGCGCATGAAGCGGAAGCGGCGAAGCGGCTGGCCGAGAATCAATACGACAACGGCTTGATCGACTACATCACGCTGCTCGAATCGCAGCGTGCGGCACTGAACGCGCGGAGTCAGGCGATCACGGCACGGCGCGCCGCGCTCGACGCCCGCCTCGACCTGGTTGTCGCACTCGGCGGCGGCTTCGACAGCGCGCGGGACGATTTCGAGGATTTTCTGGCGGTGGAAGTAACGGAATGAAGAACAGACTTCCCTACATACTGCCGCCTGCGCTTCTGATCGCGGGCGTGCTCGGGGCGGTGCTGCTCGTGAAGCTGAAGCCCGAACCGCCGCAGCGGCCGAGCGTTTCGAACGCCCCGCTCGTGCGTGTCGAGAGTGTCGCGGTCGGCCCCTACCAGGTGCGTATCGCGAGCCAGGGCTCGGTTACGCCGCGCACCGAAACGAACCTGGTCGCGGAAGTCGCGGGACGTGTGGTGCGCGTTTCGCCCGCGTTCGCGGCGGGGGGCGCGTTCGCGAAGGGCGACGTGCTCCTCTGGATCGACGATCGCGACTACGAGATCGCGGTTGTAAGGGCCGACGCGCAGGTAGCGCAGGCGAGGGTCGCGCTCGAACAGGAAGAAGCGCAGGCGGCGATCGCGCGCGAGGAGTGGGGAGAACTGGGCAAAGGCGATCCCACGCCGCTCGCGTCACGCGAGCTGCAGCTCGCCCAGGCGCGGGCGGCACTCGCTTCGGCGGAAGCATGGCTTCAGAAGGCGAAACTCGATCGCGATCGCACCGCGGTGCGCGCGCTCTACGACGGCTCCGTTCGTCAGAAGCTCGCGGACGTCGGCCAGTTCGTATCGCCGGGGCAGGTGATCGGGCGCATTTTCGCCACGGATTACGCCGAGATCCGGCTGCCGATACCCGACGAGGATCTCGCGTTTCTGTCGCCTGGCGAGGATCCCGCGGTCGTGCTGCGCGCCCGCTACGGCGGCGCCGAGCGCGAATGGAAAGGCACGATCGTACGAAAAGAGGCGGAGGTCGATCCGGTCACGCGCATGGTGACGCTCGTCGCGCGGGTCGGGCGTCAGGAGAACGAACTGCCGTTCGGGCTGTTCGTCGACGCGGAAATCGAAGGCCGCGATCTCGCGAGCGCCGCGGTGCTCCCGCGCGCGGCCATGCGCGGCGACGACCGCGTCTATGTAGTCGAAGAGGAAACACTGCGTTTTCGAGAGGTACAGGTTG
>JABDJQ010000335.1 GCA_013002425.1 Gemmatimonadota bacterium | reverse complement strand
CCTGGTTTCGGAACCTGCTCGGGCTGCTCGAACACAGCTACTATCACATGGGGCAGATGGCGCTCGTCAGGAAGATGGTGAAGGGGTAGTCCTGGTCTTCGTCGGAATCTGCGGCCGACGTTCCGCCTCCGCTGCTACTTCTTCGCCAGCTCCTCGAGCTCGTCGAACCAGTTCAGCACGACGTTGAAATGCCCGAGCGCCACCCTGCTCTCCGGCCTTCTGAGCACGAGAAACCGCTCCCCGTCATGCGTGTCGAAACTGCCGATCTGGATTTCGAGCGCGGGATCGATGTCGACGATGATTTCCGGGTCGCCGACGCGGAGCGGAGAGCCCGGAGTGACGCGGGCGCCCATGATGGAACGGTTCCCCGAGGCGAAGTAGAGATCGCGGCTGTCCCGCCCCCATCGCGGGCTGTAACCTCCGCCGGCCGAGACCTGGATCCTCGGCCCCGGGCCGGGATACGGAGTCACGTAGATCTCGGTGGAGCCCGACTCGTTCGACATGTAGGCGAAGAGCGTTCCGTCCGGCGACAGATAGCCGTGTTCGAAGTCGGGCGTTGCGAGAAACGGGGTCGGCGCTTCTCCTCCCGCGGTCGGTACGGAAAGAATGTCGGCTCCATTCCGGGAGTCCCAGTTGATGAAAAGAAGTGTCCTGCCGTCAGGAGTGATCGAGAGCGGTTCGGTGTCGGATTCGCCGGAGTAGACGAGCTCCGGCTCTTTTCCGCCGTAGGAGCTGATCGAGTAGATCGCCAGCCGGCCACTGCGATCCGAGGCGAAGTAAACGCGCTTCCCTTCGGGATCCCAGATCGAACTCCAGTCGTTTCCGGGGCCGGTCGTGAGACGGCTGATCGTGTTTCGTAAGACGTCGACAGTCCAGATCTTGTCATTCGCACCGGAGACCTCGGCGGCTGCGCGACTTCCGTCGGGGGAGAGGCGCGCCGGCCGCGCGAAAGTGCGAGGCTGATCGTATACGTCTTCGATGTTCCCCTCGCGATCGATCCAGGACAGCATGCCTTGGTTTTTCCAGGTGCCCCCGGGCGAGTAAACCAGAGTTCCCTGTTCCGAGAAAGCGTAGATCAAATCGCCGCTGATCGGAAGCCAGGCGGCATCGTCGACGAGTGTGACCGGGGCGCCCGTGACCTCGAGGCGCGCGAGATCGAACGGAACGGCGAGGATCCTGCCATCACGCCCGTAGACGACGTGTCCTGTCGAAACGTAGCGTGCGTTTGCACCGCCCTGGATCAGCTGCTTGATCGATCCGTCGCGCCGGTCGAGTACCGCAATCGTGGCGTCGTCGAATGACTCGAGAGTGCCCGTCTTGATCGTGAAGAGGACGGCTTTCCCGCCGGGGAGAATCGAGGGCAGGCGATGGCTCACCTCCCCGCTCGACACGTCGGGTTTCGTGAGCGGTTCCGGTTCTCCGCCATTCGAGGAAACGGTATAGAGACCGCCGCCCGCGCTCGGAGCGAAGACGATTTCGTCGCCGTACCAGGAGGCGCCGCGCGAGTTCGCTGCGGGACAGACGAGCGTGGCCGCCCCCCCCTGAAGCGCGACCTTCTTCAGGTTGTTGTCGGCTGAAGTGAAGAGGAGCCATTCTCCGTCGGGGGAGAAGACGACGCTGGGAAAACGCGAGACGTGGATATCGTCGATCCTCTTCGACTCGAACGAGTCGAATCGCCGCAGGTAGAGCGATCCGCTCACGCCCGAGTCCTGAACCGCATACGCAACGCTCTCCCCGTCGGGACTGAGGGCGATGTCCATGCAGTCCGGCCGCAGCGTTCTTTCGGAGTACGGAATGGCGAAGCGCTGCGACGCCGTCGAAGGAGACGCCGGTGAAGACGTCGTCGACGCGCTGAAGTTCTGCCAGAGGGAGCCCGCGAGCGCGATGGCGAGAATTGCGGGCACGATCCAGTTGCGGAGGCGGCCTCCGGACGCACCCGAATGACTCGCAACCGCTTCGCTCCCCGATCCGCCTGCTGCAGCGGCGCGCGCTCCGGGACCCCCGGTCTCGCTCTCACCGCGCTCGATCGCGGCCAGCGCGTCTTCGAGTTCGATACGCGCGTCGGCGATGTCGTGCAGGCGCCGGTTCGCGTCCTTCTGCAGGCAGCGCTCGAGCAGGCGACGGACTCCGCGCGGCGTGTCGGCCGGAAGCGCGTCCCAGTTCGGCTCGGTCTTCAGAACCGCGGCGATCGTATCGGAGACGGTTTCCCCTTCGAACACGGTCCGGCCCGTGAGCATTTCGAGCAGCACGCCTCCGAACGACCAGATGTCTGAGCGCTTGTCGACGGGATTGCCGCGCGCCTGCTCCGGGCTCATGTAGCCTGCGGTCCCCATGATGACGCCGGTCACGGTCGGGCTCGGCGTGATCGTGGGCGACATCGAGAGGCTCGAGTTCGATCCTGTGCCGTCGCTGTCGAAATCCTTGGCGAGGCCGAAGTCGAGCACCTTGATCTTGCCGTCGGCCGTGAACTTGATATTGGCCGGCTTCAGATCGCGATGGATGATCCCTTTGGCGTGGGC
>JABDJQ010000286.1 GCA_013002425.1 Gemmatimonadota bacterium | reverse complement strand
CATGCCAGCGTGGTGCGGCCGTACTCGCATTCGATGTCGGACGATCAGAAGAACTACCGCACCGCGGAGGAGATCGAATCCGAGACCGCGCGCGACCCGGTACCGCGCTTCGCGAAACGCATGATCGACGAGGGCGTGGCGACCGAGGCCGAGATCGAGAAGATCCACGCCGAAGTGAAGGCCGAGGTCACCGACGCGGAAGACCGTGCGATCGAAGCGCCGAAGCCGACGCCCGACGACGCGTTGAATTTCGTCTATTCGCCCGATATCGACCCCACGGGTCCCGATTTCGAGACCGAGCCGCAGTTCGAAGGCGACCCCGACTCGATGGTCGGGCTCATAAATCGCGCGCTGCACGACGAAATGGGGCGTGACCCGCGCATCGTCGTATTCGGCCAGGACGTCGCCGACGTCAGCCGCGCCGAGAACATGAAGCGCGTGAAGGGCAAGGGAGGCGTCTTCAAGCTCACACATGGGCTTCAGCGTACCTATGGCGAAGATCGCGTCTTCAACTCGCCGCTCGCCGAGGCCAATATCGTCGGACGGGCGGTCGGCTGGGCCACCCGCGGCATGAAGCCCGTCGTTGAAATTCAGTTTTACGATTATATCTGGCCCGCGTATATGCAGATTCGGAACGAACTCGCGATGATGCGCTGGCGCTCGAACAACAATTTCAGCTCGCCCGCCGTAATTCGTGTGCCGATCGGGGGTTACCTGCAGGGCGGCGCCGTCTATCACAGCCAGTCAGGGGTCACGCTGATGACCCACAATCCCGGGCTTCGCGTCGTGATGCCGTCGAATGCGCTCGACGCCCACGGGCTTCTGCGCACCGCGATCCGGTGCGACGACCCCGTGCTCTACCTCGAGCACAAACACATATACCGCCAGCCGTATGCGAAGTCGCAATACCCCGGCAGGGAGTACGCGATCCCGTTCGGCAAGGGCCGGATTCATCGTGAAGGGAGCGACATCACGATCGTGACCTACGGCGCGCTCGTGCGTCGATCCGAAATGGCCGCCAAGCAGCTCGCGAAAGAGCACGGCATCGAATGCGAGGTCATCGATCTTCGGTCCCTCGCGCCGTGGGACAAGGAGATGGTCGGCGAGTCCGTGAAGAAGACCAGCAAGGTCATCGTCGCGTACGAGGATCCGATCAGCTTCGGCTACGGCGCCGAAATCGCCGCCTGGATCGCCGACGAAATGTTCGAGGATCTCGACGGCCCCGTGAAGCGCGTCGCGACGCTGGACTGCCCCGTCGGCTACAACCCGATTCTCGAGGACACGACCCTGCCGCAGATTGCGGACATCGTCGCCGCGGCGAAGGATCTCCGGGAGTTTTAGGGGGGGCGGCGGACCGCGGCCCATTGCGCGTGAGCCCGATCCGAACCATGCGAATACACGAGCCCGCCCTGACCGCAGGGGCGGGCTTTTTCTTTTTCGCGCCGATTCCTGAATCTCCCATCCTGCTGTATACTGCTCCGATGTCACGCGCGAATCCACTCGACTCGAAGCTCGGCCGCATCATCACATTCTCTTTGTTGTATATGAGCGAGGGGATTCCGTTCGGCTTCAGCGCGATCGCGCTCGTGACGTATCTGCGCCAGAGCGGCGTGGGGCTCGCCGAGATCGGCTTCTTCACGGCGTGGCTCTACGGGCCGTGGAGCTTCAAGTGGGCGTGGGCCCCCCTGGTCGATCTGATCCAACCTAAGCTGCTCGGGCCGCGCAAGTTCTGGATCGCGAGCGCGCAGGTCATGATGATCGTGACGCTCGGGGTCGTGCTGGCCGTCGACCCGGGCACGAATCTCGTTCTCCTTACTCTATTGATCGCGATTCATAACGTGTTCGCCGCCACGCAGGACGTGGCGATCGACGCGCTCGCTGTCAGCGTGCTCCCCGAGCACGAGCGGGGCACGGCCAATGGCTTCATGTTCGGCTCGTCGTATCTGGGGCAGGCGATCGGCGGCAGCGGCGCCCTCTATGTCGCCGGGGCGTTCGGCTTCAACTGGTCGTATGCGCTCGTACTGGGTGCGCTGGCGATCATTCTGGTCGCCGTGACACTACGCATACAGGAACCCGTATATGAGGCGGTCGAGGCCGCCGCACAGCGCACGGGAAGCGTGATCTCCGTCTTCCTGAGCCGTCTCAAGGCGTTCCTGAAGGACCTTTACACGGGCCTCTTCAAGTCGGGCCGCGGTCCCGCTCTCGGCGTGCTCTTCGCGCTGCTCCCGCCGGGCACCGTCGCGCTCGGTCTCGCTCTCGGCGCGACGATGCAGGTCGACATCGGGATGGACGAGAACGCGATCGCGAACCTGACGCTCATGACGACCGTCGCCGCGGCGCTCGGATGCGTGGTCGGGGGCTGGGTTTCGGACCGCTTCGGACACCGCCGCATGCTCGCGGTCTGGTACATCCTGACCGGATTCCCGACGTTCTGGCTCGCCCAGAAGCTCGTGGGGAACGGCATGGAGGGCGTCACGATCACGGAGTTCTTCGTGGTCGCTGTCATATACAACTTCACGAGCGGTCTCGTCGCCGGCACCAACCTGGCGCTTTTCATGGGGCTCACGAACCCCAAAGTCGCCGCCACCCAGTTCACGGGCTACATGGCGATGCGGAACGTGGTCTACGCCTACAGCGCCACGTGGCAGGGCCAGGCGGCCGAAGCGAACGGCTACGCCTGGGTCCTGATGATCGAAATCGGACTGCTCGCCCTTCCGCTGATCCTGCTGCCGTTCCTTTCGCCACTGCGTCCCGTGCAGGTCGCCGAGCCCGCCCCGGTTATCGACTGACGGCGTTCCAGGGGTGATTGCACCTAGCGCACAATCGTTACTCTTCGGGTCGAAACATCCCCGCGTGTCTGAACCTGAATCAGATACGTCCCTGACGAAACGGAATTGCCCCGTGAATCCATTCCGTCCCAGATGACGGGAAGTCGCGAACCGGATACGCTTGAGCCGTTCAGGGTGCGAATCAACCTTCCATTGATCGAGTAGATAGAAATTTCGGGTATTGCCCCAGGTCCGCTTCTTGAAAGATCAATCGTTACATCCTGATTCCTGGCGGGGTTCGGATAGAGCCGGATCAGTGAGGGCGGGAAACCATCCCGAACTTGTTCCTCCGCAACTGCAGCCGGATCCATCTTGACCCGAGGCGAACTCCGTCGGCTGGTCCCGTAAAGAACCTGGTCCTTTCTGGTATCGCCGTAGGAAACATGAAGGCGACCCCTGCTGTCCAAAACGAGTGTACTTGGGTAGGCGGCTCTGACTCTGTGCGTATCGTCAAGAGGGTCCGTGTACCAGGTACCATCGATCATGCGAGTGTAGTAGAGGTCTTCGTCCGGCCGTCTGCCGTAGTGAAATACGATATAGGGCCGTCCGGCGCGATCGAGACAGATCGAACTGCCCCCGCCATGATTGACAGGCGAATGAAATGGTTGCACCGATGTCCAGACTCCGTCTACTCGAGAGGAATAGAGAAGGTAGCCGCTCTGGCCACTGTATATCGTGCAACTGATGTGAATCGTTCCGTCGTCGCCGAGCGCAATGGAGTTGTCGAATCCAACCACGTGCTCACTATCGATCAGCTGAATCGTCCAGGCCCCGTCCTCCTTCCATGCGTACTTCCGCCCTGCCGAGGCATACGCCACATGAGGGGCGTCTTGGTCGTCAAGGGCCAGAGCGATCCCGTGACACTCGCCATAGTCGAAGATTTCAATCACCCACTCGTCATCGACTTTGTGCGCATACCTCTCCTCCCTGAATCCGGTTCTCCCGCCAATACCGTATACAATGTGGGGGTTTCCCTGACGGTCGACTTCGATATCCAGGTTCCTGACGCCTTCGCGAAGAGTATCCTCGACCGTCTCGAGGATCCATCCATCTTCCGATCGCCGGGCGTACTTCAACTCGCGAAAAGCGGAATACGCGACCTGGGGGACTCCGTTCGAATCGATTGCGATCTCTTGCAGATTGCCTGGCAATGAATCGACGACTTCATACGTCCAGTTCGCACCGATCTTCCGTGCGAACTTCGTGTAGTTCCCATCGTCTACGTTATATACGATGTTCGGGATCGTATCCTGGTACAGCGCGAACGAGCTGGACATTCCATGATGCGCAATGAACGGATCTACGGACTCGGAACGGAACAATCTGAGGGGATCGAACGCGAGTGTGCAGACCACACTGGCTTCCTGGAAACAGCTCAGATTCTTTTGCTCGTATTGCGCGTTGACCAAAAAGGACGAAGCAGCCTCCAGGGAGAACCGGACTGTGTCGTTCTCGACCAGAACGCGTCCCAGAACTTTGCCCAGCATCGTGGGCTCGACAAACGGCCCGTTGCAAATCGTCCCCGCTTCGAACGCCCGGCAGTCCGGGCTTGTTTCTGGTTGTGGGTAACCCTGCACGCAATCGTCTTCAGGCCCCGTCGTCGGCAACAGGGTCAGGATGCCGGGGTTGACACAAACCGTTACGAGAGCGCCGATGATCGGCTCATCGGGAATGAGCCACACGGCAACCTCCACCGTATCGCCAACATACTGTCGGAACATGTCCGGACCGTTCCCGAGTTGCCCGTCCAGGTCGAACTCGACACAGGGAGCGGCCATCACACGAGTCCCCCCTGCCGCCATGGCAAGGAGTGCCGCAAGCAAGAGCCCGGATTGAAGTCGCTTGTTTCCAGGATCAAATCCCAATCTACACCCCCTCTCCCGATTATCGTCGTATGGGGGCTCTGATTGAGTCGGCGCCCAGTATCGAGCCCCTCGATCAACGGCAGAGCCCTCCGCCTGAATTCCCTGCGGGAACTTCGTAGACATAATCCCGAATTCCGACGCTCCGTGTCCGTATCATTCCCATGCAACCTTTTCCATAGAGAAGGGAGCGACGTGTGGGTCCGTTCGTGCGCCTGGCGGCGGCGGGCCACGGGGGATCCGAGAACCACCGGGTCCCCCTTTTCATGTTAATATTATATGTCGCATAGATTTTCTTGTAAGAAACGCTCTCTCTGTCCGAGTCATATACACAGGCAATCAATCGAGTCGCCCCCAAGAGCCGAAACTGATCGGGCGGCCTCAACAACAAGGAGAACCTGTAATGTATCGAATTCCCCACCCGACTACGGCGATCGCCGGCGTGCTCCTGCTCGCCCTGGCTTCGATCCTGTCCGTAACAACGGTACTCGCAGCAGACCTCGCCGCCCACGTACCGGGCGAGATCCTGATCAAGTTCACGGAATCCACGGGCGCGTCGCAGAAGATCGGGGCGCTCGATTCGTTCGGGGCCACGGTCCTTCGCGAAGATCGCACGCTGAACTACTCGCGGGTGCAGATTCCCGACGGGATGATGGTCGAAGAGGCGATCGAACACTTCCAGCGCGACGCGAACGTCAAATGGGTCGAGCCGAACTACTACGGCTGGCTCCCCGGCGCGCCGCAGGATCCGCATATTACGGACGACGTTCCCCCGACCACGCCGAACGCCTGGCACGTATTCCAGACGAACCTCTTTCATCTGTGGCGCTGGGCCGGCGGCGGGGCCGACACTGTGCGGGTCGGCATCATCGACTCGGGCACCGACCTTTCTCATGCCGACCTCGCGGGGAACGCCGCGGCGAGCGGACATTACGACTTCGTCGAAGGCGATGCGACGCCGAACGACCCGAACGGTCACGGTACGCACGTGGCCGGGATCGCGTGCGCGGTCTCGAACACGGTCGGCATGGCGGGCGTCGCGTACGAAGCCGAGTTCGTGAGCATTCGCGTCATGAACGCGGCCGGAACCGGTACTTCGGACAACGCGGCACAGGGCATCAACTGGGCGGCCGACAGCACCGACGTCGAAGTCATCAACATGTCGATCGGGTTTCCCGAAAACAACGCGATGTACGAGGCGGTCGCGAACGTCCTTTCCGCCGGCATCATTCCCGTCGCCGCGTCCGGCAACGACACGGCCTCGGCCGTCGGATTCCCCGCAAACATTCCCGGCGTGATCTCGGTCGGCGCCACGGCCTCGGACACGACGG
>JABDJQ010000333.1 GCA_013002425.1 Gemmatimonadota bacterium | reverse complement strand
GGGTGCACGATCGCGGGCCTGAACGAAATGGAGCACGGCGGGCTCAGTTCCGCGTTCATCAAGGGAATCGTAAAATCCGCGGTGAAAGCGGCCGATCTCTATAAAAAAAAGGGGGAACTCGACGCGGGGCATTCCCGTAAGGAGAACTAATGGAAACGCCCCTGAATGAAAGCAGCATGATGCAGGCAGAACACCCGGTAAAACACCGCCGCTGGCAGCGCTTCACCGACATTCTATTCATGGTGATCGCCGTTCTCTTCATCCGCACGTTCGTTGTACAGGCGTACCAGATTCCGTCCGGTTCGATGGAGAACACGCTTCTGGTCGGAGACTATCTGATCGCGAACAAGTTCATTTACGGACCGCACATTCCTTTCACGGAATGGAAGATCAAGGGCTTCGAGCCGAACCGCGGCGACGTGATCATCTTTCGCTCACCGACCGAGGACCGCGACTACATCAAGCGCTGCGTCGGACTTCCGGGCGAAACGGTGGAGGTTCGGAACAACAAGGTGTTCATCGACGGCAGGTTTCTCGAAGAGGACTACGCCAATCTCGACGGCATGATGCCGCCGCAGGCGAACTACGGACCGATTACGGTCTCCGACGGGCACCTGTTCATGCTGGGCGACAATCGAAACTACAGCAAGGACAGCCGCTTCTGGGGCACGCTCGACATGAACCTGATCCGGGGGAAGGCGGAGATCATCCACTGGTCGTGGAACGCGGATGCGAAAAGGCCGAGGCTCAGCCGCTTGGGGGACCGGGTGAAGTAATGACCGGTTCGCCCCTCTCCTGCAGAAGACGCACGAGCCGTTCGAAGACATCGCGCGCTTTCGCCTCGTCCTCGAGCGGTCCCGAGTAGAGCCGGAACAGAAGCCGCAGGAGATCCGCGTTCCGCGGGTCGCGCGCGGACGCTTCGATCAACGCTTTCTCCGCGCGCGCGAAGTCCCCTGATTCCACAAGCAGAAACGCGCGATACGCATACGTCTGACGATCCGCCACACCCTCCCCCAGCGCGCGATCCAGCTCTTCGAGCGCGCGCTCACGGTTCCCTTCACTCTCGTACGTCTTTGCAATCAGAGCGCGATGCCGCGGGTCGCGTGGATTCTTCACAGCAGCCTCGCGATAAAGCGAACGCGCCTTTTCGAGTTCGCCGCGCTGCTCGTGGATCGAGCCGAGCTGTACGAACGGCACGGCCCGCGACGTCCCGGCGGGCCGGTCGACGACGGCGAAGAGTACGGCGACGAGCGCGAGCCCGGACGCGGCCCGGAGGCGCACGCCCCGCCCGGACTCGAAGAGAGCCTGAAGCGTCGCGCCGGCTCCGATCGCGAGAGGCGGCAGCAACAGCAGCGAGTAGCGCGTGCAGGCGAAGAACAGGAGCATCGCGACCGCCGGCACGAGAGCGAGCAGGCGAAACGGCACGGGAAAGCGCTCCCTGGCGGGCCGCCGGAAGAACGCGGCCACGCCGAGAACGAACAGTGGATAGTGCACGAAGCGAAAGGCGCGAGGCCAACCGCCGAAGCGTTCGTATTCGAAATCGTAGAACGAACTGAGGGGAGTGAAGCGGCCCGAAATCGCGATCCGCCCCTTCTGCGCGAGCAGGTTCGCCCAGGCTGCGGGGTTCTCGCGAATCCACCGGAGCCCCTCGCCGAACCAGTGGCGCGAGGCTTCGGCCGCGTTCAACGTTCGTCCCGCGCGCTCCGATGCCAGGAGCCGCGAAGACTCGCCGAGCGATTCGATATCCGCGTCGAGCCCCGGAATGAGTCCCATCGAACCCGATGCGTTCGCGTTGTTGCCGTGATAAAAGACTTCCCCGCCGTTCGCCGCCACGATGGTGAGTCCCCCGTCCACGAACAGATTCCGTGCCGCGATCGGCGCGAGAACGAGGACGAGACCCGTCGTGAAGAGTACAGGAATCGCAAACGCTCCTCCGAACCTCTCCCTGCGCGCGCCCCTTCGCGCGAACGCAAGCCAGAGGAACGAGAGCGCCCCGAACAGCAGCAGATTCGCTTTCGCGACGCAGGCAACGCCCGTGAGCAGGCCGGCGCCGAGCGCACGCACGCGTCTTGCGCGGTCTGCCGTGATACCGGCGACGGCCCCCGCGGCGAGCAGCGCGATCGGAACGGCCCACGCCTCGCTCAGTACTTTCTGTTCGAAGTAAATCGGATACGGATGTACGGCGTAGAGCGACGCGGCGGCGGCGGCGCCCGCCCCGAATCCCGCGCGCCTTCCGTAAAAGACGACGAGAGCCGTGGTCAGAACCCCGAGGAGATGCTGCCAGGCGTAGAGGAGCGGCAGCGAATCGCCCGCCACACCACGCCAGACGGCCAGCAGATACGGGTAGAGCGGAGCCTGATAGAACGCGTGCGGCGGCGCGTTCCCCTCACGCAGAGCTTCCGCCCAGTTCCAGTAGTGGTGGGAATCGGAAAAGAGATGCGCCGTGAACGGATTGTCCCGCAGCGCGAGTAACGCGATGAGCCGCGCAAGCACGGCCAGACCGATCGGAATCACCCAGACGAAAGTCTGACGCGATCGGTTCACCGTACGATGCGGACCTGGTCGAGCAGCACCTCGCGCGAGTCGATCGACTGCAACAGGATGGAGCGATCGTCGACGAAGAACTGCATGACGTGATTCTTCTTCTCCCCGCGCGCGATCCAGGCCACGCCCTCGTCCGGTGACGGGCGGAACATCTTGCGTCCGCCGCCGCCGCCCGAAACGATAAAGAACGTCCCTTCGGCCGCATCGAACTCCATCGGCCACGACTCGCCGCGCCCTTTCTTGCTCGCAGGATCGTTCTGGTCGCCTGGCACGTCCATGCGGATCGGCCAGCTCCTCTGATAGTCGTGTTCGTGACCGCTGATGACGATATCGATCTTGCGCCCCGCTTCGAGGGAAGCGGCCTGCAGCGCTTTGTAGAGGCCGCAGTACGATTCATGGTACGTCGTGCTGAGCGGAGGAGCGTGCAGATTGATCACGATCCAGCACTCGGCAGGCGCCGACGCGAGTTCTTTCACGAGCCAGCGGTACTGGTGCGATTCCTCGCGCAGTTCGAGCGAGATGTTCTTCACGGTTTCGTAGCGATTCTTGTCGCTCACTTCGCGCCCGTCGCTGCACTGAGTGTCCCTCATTTCGAGCGCGTCGTTGCTGTCGAGTGCGAGCCAGAAGATCGGCCCCCAGCGGAACGAGTAATAACGTTCGCGATGATTTTCGGGAATCCCCTTTACAATCGGTAGATCGAAAATTTCGAGATAGGGCGCCGCGTCGGACGTGCGGATATCGTGATTCCCGATCACGGGGAAGAACGGCGTGCGCGAGAGCATCGGCCGGTACATGGCAAGAAAGCATTCGTCGTATCGCTTACGCTCTCCGCTCGGATAGATGACGTCTCCGGCGTGGGCCGCGAAATCCGCGTCGAGTTTATTGATGAGCCGCGAAAGCGTACGCTGCGTTCCCGAGCACGAACCCGAGTCGCCGAAGTAGAGAAAGCGAACGGCGGCGTCCGGATCCGGCGTCGTGAAGGAGAAAGACGAGAGCGGAACGATGGTGCTGTCGGTGTCGAGCAGGTGTCCGCGTACGTGGCTTCCCGGCTCCACGCCCCGAACCGCGAGCCTCACGCGGACGCGGTCGTCGTCGCCCACCCGAACCGTGTCGGCCTTCAGCGCGAACTCTCCGTTCGGAGCGACCACCGCGCGCACGACCGGGCTCAAATCCTCCCCCTCCCAGACCACGAGTCCGCCCGTGTCCGTTACGTTCTGAATGTACGGGCCGAACATCGCCGCGCCGAGGAGCGCGGCAAATACGCAGATCATCATTCCGAATCCTCGCTTTGAATCGCGGCGATCAACTCGTCGAGGCGCGCCGCGAGGTCATCGTTTGCATCTTCCCGCGCCTCGCGACACAGATCGGCGAACGCGAACGAGGCGTCCGGCGTCAGAAGCGAGGACGAAAGGGCTCGAAAGAGTTCGGCTTCGCGCGCGTCGTCGATCTTCGCGGCGTAGTCCGCGAGCAGCTTCCCCGCCTCTTCGAAGTCGTTTCGTCGCAGAGCGAGCACCGTGAGCCCCCACAACGGTTCGATTCGATCGCGGTTTCGCTGCATGATCTCCCGGTACAGTCGTTCGGCTTCGAGATCCTGCCCCACGTGAAGACGACAATCCGCGAAACGCATGCGAAGTTCCGTATCGTTTCCGCGCGCGAATTTCTCACGCTCGAGTTCGGCAAGCGCCTCGTCGTAGCGGCCGCGCTCGCGGAGCAGGTCGACGAGCGCGAGACGGAACTCGGCGTTTTCGGGCTCTTCGCGAAGGGCGTTTCGGAAATGCGTCTCGGCCTCCCATTCCGATTCGCGCTCCTGCGCGAAGAGCCCGAGCAGATAGTGCGCCTGAGGGGACTCGCCGGCTCCATGGCGGGAAGCAAGCAGAATGTTCTCCTCCGACTCGACAGGCCGCCCGAGCTTGTAGTAGAGGCGCCCGAGTCCGAGATAGGCGTCGCCGAACGAGGGATCGAGGGAAACGGCCTGCTTGAACTCCCTCTCCGCGCCGTCGACGTAACCCGTTTCGATAAACACGAGGCCGAGCCCGTAGCGCGCCCGCGCGTGCTCCGGCTCCTTCTCGAGCGCATCGTGAAACGCGCCCATCGCATAGGAGTACTGGCCCTCTTCCAGCAGCGTGAAACCACGCGCGGTCGCGTCGTCGGCGTCGATCCGGCCGCCGCCGCCACCCAGAATCGAGCAGCCGGCGGTCGCCATCAGAACCAGAAGCAGAGGGGCGAAAAGGCGCACGAATGATCTCCTTAAAAGAGCCGATACAGCGCGAAGAACCCGAAGAGCACCAGCGCGACCACGATCAGAAACAGACTGCGCCCTCTGCCGAAGCGAAGGCCGCCGATGACGCCCGAATTCACCGGGAGCCGCTCACTGCAGTATATACACCGCAGATTTTCTTCGGGTGTCGGTTTCCCGCAGTGCGGGCATGTCTGAAACTCGCTCATGCGTTCTCCTCGGCTCCGTCCAGCGCGCGCTTGAAATCGGTGAGCAGATCGTCGCGCCCTTCGATCCCGACCGAGCAGCGGATCAGCGTATCCGTGATCCCGACGGCCGCGCGCGCATCCGGGGGCACTCCGAGATGCGAAGTAGCCGCCGGTCTCGTCAGCAGAGTTTCCACCCCGCCCAGGCTCGGCGCGATCACGGGAATCGTCATTCGATTCAGAAAAGCCTCCGCTTCACTCACGTCACCCTCGAGTTCGAAACCGAGCATGCCGCCGTACCCGTACAGCGCTTCGTTCGCCCACGCATGTCCCTGCGAAGACGGAAGCCCCGGATAGAGCACGCGCTTCACCTTACTATGCGATGACAGGAACTCCGCGAGCGCGCCGGCCGTTTCCGTCTGACGATGAACGCGGAGAGCGAGCGTCTTCATCCCGCGCTGCAGCAGGTAGCACGTGTGAGGGTCGATCGAGCCTCCGAGGTGAACGAGCGTTTTCCGCATCGAGGCGATCTTCTCCTTCGAACCGATCAACGCGCCCGCGACGAGGTCGGAGTGGCCGTTCAGATACTTCGTGCAACTGTGCATGCTGATATCGAATCCGAACGGAATCGGCCTGAAGTTGACGGGCGAAGCGAACGTGTTGTCGATAATCGAGACGAGGCCGTGCGCCCGGGCGAAAGCGACCAGCGCTTTCAGATCGCCGACTTCCATGAGCGGGTTGCTGATCGTTTCGCAGTAGAGCACGCGCGTGTTCGGCCTCATCCGCGCATCCCACGTTTCCGGGTGCGCCGGATCGATCAGCGTGCAGTCGTGCCCCATCTTCTGCAGGTCTTCCGTCATGAAGGTGTGCGTTCCGCCGTAGAGACTCCTCTGAGCGAGAACGTGCCCGCCGGTCCCCAGGGAATTCAGCACGGCCGCAACCGAAGCGGCCATCCCGGAAGCAGCCACGAGCGCCGCTTCGCCCTCTTCGATGTTCGCGAGCTTCGCCTCCACGGCCGCGTGATTCGGCGAGTTGCCCATGCGGATATAGCGCACGTCGTCGTAAAGCTCCGATGCCGCGTACTCGTACATGGCCGTCTGATAAACGGGCGTTACGATGGCGCCGTTCTGATCCCGCGAACGCTCACCCGCATGCACGAGCCTCGTATTCAGATCCTGCTGTTTCATTGGCTGTCCTCTGCCCCGGAGGGTTGTCCGGAAAAGCGCGTCAGGAGGTCGTGTGCGATCGTCTTGTTTATTTCTCCGTCATGCGAACGTAGCGACGGCCGATTGCGATCGCAAGCGCGATCCATATCGCGACGAGCACGATGTTCGCCATCGCGAAGTTCGTCACCGACCAGCCGAGCCAGGTCGTACCGGCGAAGACGAGCCCCGCCGACAGCACGTCGCCCGCGCGCACGAAGAACGTGTCGATGGCCTGCTTCGCCTTGTACTTCTGCTCGCGCGTCGTCGGAAGAAAGAGCGCGTTCCGCACCGTGTTCTGGAGCGAGTAGTCCGTGGCGTTTTCAGCCGTCTTCGCCCAGCGCACGACGGAGAGAACCGGGTAGAACGCGAGGAGCATGTAGCCGCCGAGCGCGATCACGGGCAGAAAGAGAAGCGCC
>JABDJQ010000314.1 GCA_013002425.1 Gemmatimonadota bacterium | reverse complement strand
GCCCAGGCGCTCGTGCGCGGGCGCCCCTGGCTGAACGCGTTGCCGGCCGTGAGCGCCACAGTGCCGATCGTGGCCAGTGCCAGTGCCGTGATCCGGAAGCTGTTCAGATTCATGATCTTCTCCTTCTCTTTTCCGTTGTGAATGATGATGAGACCGCAGTTCATACGGTCCGGAGAGAGGGGGTGTGACACTCGCGCTTGCCGGAACAGGGCGTCAATTATCGTCTTTGCCGATCGAGGCGATCCTGATAGAGTGTGAAGACTCTTTACAGATTGACGGCCGTATGATGAAAGGCTCACGGTCATTCTGTGGCTCCTCCCAAACGACCATCCCCAACCGAAGGAGGCCCCGTTGCTACGAACCATTCTGCGCCGATGTTTTCTTGTCGCGACTGCTCTGGCGATCGCGCTACCGGCCGCGGCTCTGGAGCGCATCCAGTACACCGAGGACAACCGGGAGATACGCGCGATCTGCGGAACCGAGACCGCCTGGGAAGCGAAGAAACGGGCTCTGGGGCTCGAATCGCATGGGAAGAACGCCGCTGCCTGCCCGACGGAGGGTGTCTGCGACAATCCCGCCACGCGCGATGCCACGAACACGAGCGCCAAGACCGTGCGCGTGATCGTGCACGTTATCAATGACGGGGACGGTACGCCGCCGAACGGCGTGACCCAGACGACTGTGAACCAGGCGATGGCGGAGCTGAACAGCGACTACGCCGCGCACAACATCTCGTTCAATCTCGTCGCCACGCGATTCCACAATGACAGCAAGTACTACTGCCTCCCCAACATCTGCGGGCCGCAGTTCGGAAACAGGCTGGCGCAGCTCAAATCCGCCTACGCGGAAACGCCGAGCACGGCCCTCAATATCTATGTGGCGTGCATGTCGACGTGCGGGTACATCCTTTTCGGTTCGGGCACGTTTCCCTGGGATCCGGACGCTCTCGGAACGCAGGGCGGTATCTACATGAACTCGGCCGCCTTCGGTCCGGGCGAGAAGACGCTGGCTCACGAAATGGGGCATAACCTCGGCCTCTGGCACACGCATCACGGCGTCAACGAGACCTCCGGCTGCAGTGACATGTGCCGTGAAAACGTGCATTCGTCGAACGATCCGAACGCGGATCTCGTCGGCGACTTCTGCAAGGACACGCCGGCCACGCCGACGAACTACAACTGCTCGAACCCGAGTGGCACCGACTGCAACGGCTCCTCGTGGGGCTCGACCGACTTCTCGAATATCATGGGCTACGGCCCCGACAACTGCGTCGATCACTTCACGTCCGAGCAGGGAAGCCGCGTGCACTGCTGGGTCAGCGACGCGATCAGCAGCCAGCTCGAACAGCAGTGCAACGATCCGGCGCCGAACGCTCCGAGCGGGCTCTTGGCGAACGCGAACGGCGCGACGTCGATCGATCTCTCGTGGAGCGATAACGCGAACGACGAAGACGGTTTCAATATCGAACGGAACGGTCAGGTGATCGCATCGGTCGGCGCGAATGTAACGAACTATTCCGACGGCGGTCTCACGTGCGAAACGAACTATTCGTACGCCGTGAATGCGTATAACTGCGGCGGCACTTCGGCCGACGCCACCGCCAACGGAAGCACGGGCACGTGTCCGACCGCGACCGACGTACACGTTTCCGCAATCTCGATGACGACGACGACGCAGGGTCCGTGGCGTCGCGCGCGGGCGACCGTGACGGTCGTTGACGGCGGCGGGTCGCCGGTCGCGAACGCGACCGTGAGCGGCAACTTCTCCGGTACGACGAGCGGCGGAGTTTCCGGAACCACGGACGGGAGCGGGCAGGTTACGCTCACTTCAGACAAGAGCAGGTCTTCGTCGTATTGCTGGACGTATACGATGAGCAATATCACCGGGACCGGGCTGAACTACGACTCCGGCGCCAACGTCGTTTCGAGCGGCCAGGTCGGCAACAGCTGCGCGACCGCGGGGCCGAACGTGACGGTGGCGAGCCTCGGCGTGCCCCACGTCCTCGGCGTCGTGCCGAACCCGTTCGTGAACGCGACCACGATCAACTTCGCGCTGCCGACCGCGGCCGAAGTGACGCTTTCGATCTACTCGATCACGGGGCGCGAAATCCGCACGCTGATCAGCGGAAGCGTCTCCGCCGGCGCTCGCTCCGTCGTGTGGGACGGCCGCGATGATTCCGGCAGCGATGTAGCACCGGGCGTCTACTTCTATCGACTGACGGGCTCCGGCTTCAATGACGTAGGACGCATGGCGATTCTCCGGTAGCCTCCGGAGGCACCGACGTGCTTCGCTGCAGGATCCTGAAAGGCGGGGGCATCGAGCCCTCGCCTTTCTTCGTAGAAGTTCAAAATCGCAACCCTTACAATCCACAAACACGGAGGGATGGCCGAGTGGTTTAAGGCGGCGGTCTTGAAAACCGTTAACCGAAAGGTTCGTGGGTTCGAATCCTACTCCCTCCGCCATCGCTTCTCCTCTTGAGCCGGGAGGGTCCGCGGCATGCAGATGATCAACAGGATTCTGGAGTTCGAGCTCTTCACGCTTGCCGGCACGGT
>JABDJQ010000302.1 GCA_013002425.1 Gemmatimonadota bacterium | reverse complement strand
AGGTATGGGTCGGTGAAGGGACCGAGAGCGCCTGGCTGTCGCCGAACAGCGGATTCCGGGCGTTTTTTCTCGACCGCATCCGCAAGCTGGCGCGCCTTCCCATCGACGCGCTCTGGATCGACGTTCCGCTCTATCACGAGACGGGATCGGAGTGGGCGGATGCTTCGAAGCCCGCCGTGCAGGCGTATCGCTCGTGGGCGTCCGCACGGAGGATCGCGGACGCATCACTGCCCGGCGCCGTTGACCCGGCGGACCAGCGCTTTCTCGACTGGGTTCGGTTCCGTCACGAAAACCTCGCCGCATACGTGGCCGATATCCAGCGCGCGGCCCGCGCCGTGAAGCCTTCGCTGTTTTCGATCGGCGAGGTGTATCCGATGGACTACATGGACGCGATGACGACCGGGCTCGACGCGACTTTTCTCGCGCATCTTCCCGGGCTGGCGTTTGCCTGGGAGATCGACGCCGTTTCGAATCGCGACGGTATGAAGTACGCGTCGATCCGCGACATGCACTCCCAGATCGCGATGCTGAAGTGGGGTGCGGCGGTCGGTCGCGGCTGGCCCGGAGTGGGCTTCTCGTACGGCAAGCGCGAAACGGACGCGGCTCTCGTGATGGGGGCCGTGCTGGCTTCCGGACTCGCCCCCCTCGAGTGCCGGATTCCCGACATGACGGCGAGCGTGGGTTCGGCGTTTCGCGCGCGATCGTATTCGTTTCTCGCGGACCATGCGCAGGAGCTTACAGGCGAGCGGGAAGCGAAGGTCGGGGTGTGGTACAGCTCGTCGACGCGCGACCGGTTCGATTTCGAAGAGGGCGGGTACTACGGAAAGTATGTCGAACTCGAACCCGTGATAGAGGACCCGCAATGGTGGGCCGAACACCCGGACGACTCGCCGCTCAAGAAACCGCACCTGGGGGGCTGGCGCGCGGCGGCTCACTATCTGCTCGGCGAAAAGATACCGTTTCGTCCGCTCATTGAACGGCCCGAGGGAGCGGGCCCCGATTCGTTCGGCGGGCTCGAGTGGATCTGGCTCCCTTCCGTACGCGCGCTGAGCGAAAGCGACGCGGAGCGTCTGCGCCGTTTCGTGGAAGAGGGGGGGCGCATTCTCGCCGCGGGTCATGAGCCGGGCACGCACGACCGCTACGGAAGACCGCGCGAGGAAGCGCTGCTGGCGGATCTCTTCCCCGCGTGGAACGCTCACGACCGCGCCACGCACGCCGGAAACGGGTTCGCGCTCGCGCGCCCCGGAGTGACGCCAGAAGCGCTGTTCGATACGGGCGCCCGCGGCGACTCGATCCGGGACGCGCTCTCCATGAACGTGATGCCGCATGTGGATCCGGTCGTCCGCGTGGAACAGAACCGCGTGTATCTCGAAATCATACGGCAGGTCGAAGGGGAGAACCGGCAGAGCGTGGCGCTCGTCGATCTGATCGGCGTACAGCGTCCGGTAGCGCCGCCCGACCGGCTTCTGGACGTCCACTTCCGCCCGCCCGCGGGTGCGCGGCGCATCACGGCGCACGTGTCCGGCCCGGGGCGCCCCGATCGGCGTATCCCGATCGAGCGCGGCGGCACCGCCCGGATCCGTGACGAATTCGTTTCGCTTTCCGTGCGCGCGACGCCGTTTGCTTTCGTCACGTTTCGCTGGGAGACGGCGGCGTCCGATCCGCCGGTTCTCTCGTCGCGCCGTGGCGAAGTTCCCTCGTGGCTCGCGGAGCCGATCGAAAGCGCGATGACGTTCGTAAAGGAGTCGATGCGAAACGCGTCCCTGCCC
>JABDJQ010000301.1 GCA_013002425.1 Gemmatimonadota bacterium | reverse complement strand
ATCCCGGGCCGGCAGGCGCCTCGTCGTGATCGCGGCGGGGATCGTCGCGCTGACTGTCGTTGCGATGGTCGGCTTTCGCGTGTTCGGCGGGGATGACGGAGAGTCGTACGCGATTCGCTCGACCCCGGCCGGCGCGACCTACAGGGTCTACGAAGGGGAGAAGAAGCGTTTTTCCGAAGCAATCCGGAAGGGAACGACGCCCTCTTCGTTCCGGCTGGCGCCCGGCGCGTATTCACTCGATCTCGATCTGAACGGATACTTCTCATGGGGCGGCGAACCGTTCGAAGTGGGCCCGGGCGACACGCTGCCGCACTACCGACTCGATCGCAGGAACCGCGTGGTGGTCGAGACCACGCCGCCGGGCGCGCTCGTCGTGCTGCGCGCGCTCGCGACCCGCGAAACGAAGGGCGCGGAGGCGGTGGCTGCGGAGGAGGGAGCGTCCTTCTTCCCGGTGCGCCCGGGACGTTACGAACTCGAGGCGTCCCTCGACGACTACGGCCTTTATCGCGACACGATCGTGGTCGGCGACCAGGACCGCACGGTTTCCGTGGTCCTTCCCGAAAAGACGGGCAAGCCGGTATGGATCTTCACGCTCCCGGACGGCGCGAACGTGTCGATCGACGGCACTCCGGTTTCGATTCCGACAAACTGCTTCATCGAAGACGTGCCGTTCGGGTTTCGCACGTTCACGTTCTCGCGCCTCGGCTACGCCGCGTTCGACACGAGTATCGCGATCGTGCCCGACGGCGGCGTCGATACGGTTGCCGTGGAGCTCGGGGAGAGCGCCGATCCCGTGCGTTCCGCGCGGTCCGCGAATCTGAGCGCGGTTCATCGGCTGGTTCGCGAGTATTCCATCGCCATCGAGAACGAAAACATCGCCGCCCTCAAATCGCTGATCCACGAATTCCCGTCGGAGGAAGAGCGTTTCTGGACGCGGTACTTCGGCGCGGCGGACAGGATCGACGCGACCGCCCTGGTCTTGAGGCAGGATGTGCGCGAACGAATGGCGGAACTCGACGTGCGTCTCTTCCTCGACTACCGGGACAAGCGCGGCGCGACCATGGAGTCGTCACTGGAATACACGGTGGAGTTCGAGAAAGTGAAGGATGCGTGGCGCATCAATCGAACGAAGCCGCGCGGATAGATCTCTCAGGGAAACGCGAGGTCGCGCACTTCCGCCGTCTCGCGATGAATCATGCGAACGCGGTGGTTGTTCGTGTCCGGCACGAGCAGCACGTCGCCGACCGCGTCGAGGCCGCCCGGCTCGAACAGCAGTTCACGGCTCCCGTCTCCGAAGAACGTCGCGATCGTTTTCGTTTCCCAGTCGATCCGCTTGATCTTGTTGTTGAACGTGTCCGCGATATAGATCGCGCCGTGCAGAAACACCGCGCCGAGCGGATGCTGCAGCTGCGCGTGTTCGAGCGGTCCGTCCTCGTCGCCGAAGTCGAAGAGTCCGCGTCCCATGACCGTGAACACTTCCATCTTTTCGAGATCCGCGAATCGAATCGAACTGACTTCGCTGTCCGCAAACAGCACGGCGTGGCCGAGCGGAGCGAGTGACGACGGCTGCGCGAGCTGCGCTTCTTTGAAAGGGCCGTCGACATGATTCTCGTGGCCCGAGCCGACGAGGGGAAAGAAGACGGGGCGCGTCGGCTCGTACGCCCAGATCTGGTGCGCGCCCGCAACGGAAACGAGAACGACGTCGCCGAGCGCGAGGCAGTCCCACGGCGAGCGCACCGCGAGTTCGCGCGGATTGTCGCCGCCCGCCCGCGGCTCCGAGCCGCCCGTCCCCGCGAGTGTCGTCACGCGTTTCGTTTCGAGGTCGATGCCCCGCAGCAGATGGTTCTCTGTATCGGCCACGTAGACCACGCTTCCCATGCGGTCGACACCCTGGGGCCTCCGAAAACTCGCGGCGTCGTAGGCGCCGTCCTGCTTCCCCACGCCTCCGCCGCCGATCGTTTCGTACGATTCGATCGCGGGCCAGCCGTCCTTCTCGAATGAAACGTCCGCGAGCAGAACACGGTGATGACCGGTGTCGGTGACGGCCAGCAGCGGTTTGTCGTTCTCTTCGCGCGGCGGCAGCACGCGCACTTTGCCGGGATACGACAGAAACGAGTCCGGGCCCGCGTCCGGTTTCGTGAAGACACGTTTCTCGTTCGAGAGCGCCTCGCTGAAACGATCGCGTTCGAGAACGTCCGCAATCCGCTTCCCGAGATCGGCTTCGTTCGGCTCGCCCGGCATCGTCTGCACGATCTTCCCCTCGGCGTCGATCAGCACGAGCGTGGGCCAGGCGCGAACCGCGTACTGCTGCCAGAGTTCGTGGTCGCTGTCGACGAGCACCGGATGGTCGATGCCGTGGCGCGCGATCGCGGCGCGGATGTTCGCGGGATCCTTCTCTTCGTCGAATTTCGCGGCATGCACGCCGATCACGTGAAACGGTTCGTCCCGGAAACGTTCTTCGAGCCTTTGCAGAACGGGCAGAACGTGCATGCAGTTCACGCAGCAGTACGTCCAGAAGTCGAGCAGCACGACGTGGCCGCGCAGGTCGTCCCACGCGATCGGATCGTCCGTGTTCAGCCAGGTCGCTTCAGTGGGAAAGGAGGGGGCTTTCATGCGTGACTCTACAGCTCGCTGCAGGATGCGCCATAGGAGAAGCAGCTGAAGCAGCGGTGGTGTTTCATCGAAACGCGCGGCTCCATGCTTTCGCGGAGCGTCGTGCCGAGATCGTATTCGGGGTCGTCGTCGACGAGCGTGCAGGCGTAAACGCGCATGCCGCGGTCGCCCTTCACGACCATTCTGCTGAAGGCGCACATGAACTTCGCGCGCGTTTCCGCGGTCTGATACGTCGTCATGCAGTTTTCGGTGACGTGCGGCGTGTCGACATGCGCTCCCGGCCGGTGAAAATCGGGAAACGAAACGATGCGCGCGTCGCTCGGGATGTCGTATTCCGCAAGCATGCCGTGGTATTCGTCTTCTGCGGCGGGAGTGTCCTCGCCGTTCTCCATCTGGCGCGCGACGGAAACATGGAATCCGAGATCGTGCAGGGTCTTCATTCCTTCGAGCGCCGCTCTGTAGTTACCGGCCCCGCGTCCTTCGTCGTGACGCGCCTCGTCCGCATAGTCGATGCTGACCCGAAACGAAACCGGGTGCTTCGCGTCCAGAAGCGTCGCGATCTGATCGATGCGCTTGTGAACGGGTTCGGTCGCGTTCGTGAGCACGAGGCATGGAAGACGGTCCGCGGCGTATCGCAGGATCTTTACCATGTCCTTCGCGACGAACGGTTCGCCTCCCGTGAACGAGAACTGCTCGACACCGAGTTCCATTGCTTCATCGATGAAGGGTTTGACATCTTCGAACTTGACGAGGCCGAGGCGCGTGTCGCCCGGCTTCGATCCTTCGAGGCAGAACGGGCAGCTCAGGTTGCAGTTCGTTCCCGTGTGAAACCAGAGCTCCTTCAGTGTCTGCGGTTCGATATAGCCGCGCGCCTTGCCGTCGGGCGTCGTGTACCACGCCTCGGATCGGCCCGTGATTTGCGCCGGGATCGCCATCAGCAGCACGCTCCGGACGTGTCGGACGGGTCACGCGATTCGTCGAACGGAATCGACGTACCGCAGTCCGCGAAGATTCCGTAATGCGTTTCCCAGTTGCCGATGAACTCGAAGTGCCTGCGGAACCGCGTGTCGTGGAGCATGCGCCACGTGTTTCCGCAAACGGGGAATACGCGGCCGCGGTCGATATGATGATGCGCGTCGAGCACGAACATCTGCTCCTGTCCTTCGAGGCCGCCCCTGTACCGGACCGCCTGGCCCCAGTCTTCGCACGCGCTTTCGAGATCGGCGAGCTTGAAGAGCCGGTACGTGGCCGAGTAGAAACCGATGTGCCCGATCTTCTGCACGATCGCTTCCTGTTCGATCGTAAGCGGGCGGTCTTCGACGAGACGCGGATCGAGAAAGCCCGTCCGTTTCGCGATGTCGAGAAAATCGTTCCAGTACATGGCGCCGCTCAGGCATTCGCCGTAGAGCACCGGATCTTCTTTCAGATGTGAAGGAACGCGGCGGTCAGCGTAGACGTCGGAGAAGTAGAGTTCGCCGCCAGGCTTCAGCAGGCGGTGCGCCTGACGGAAGACCGATTCCTTGTCGGGCGACAGATTGATGACGCAGTTGGAGACGATGACGTCGAAGCTCTCGGGTTCGAGCGGCAGCGCGTCGAGGCGTTCGATATATCCCTCGTAAAAACGCACGTTCGGTTTCGCGTAGCCGAACTGCTTCTGATGATATTCGATATGGCGGTTCGCGATGGCGAGCTGTTCGGGCGTCATGTCGACGCCGACGACTTCACCCTCTGCGCCGACGAGCGCCGAAAGGACGTAGGCGTCGCGCCCGCTTCCCGAACCGAGGTCGAGAATCCGGCATCCTCTGAGATCGGCAGGAGCGATCAGACCGCAGCCGTAGTACCGGCTCGCCACTTCGTCGTGTATCTGCCCGAGGATCGCCTTCAGGCCGGACGGAAGGTCCGTGTCCGTGCAGCAGGCGCTCGTCTGCAGGTCGTCCTTCGACTGCAGGATCTTGCCGTAGTACTCACGCACCGAGTCGTGCATCGAATCTCCTTCGCGCGGGCGGGGTCAGACAATCGAAATCGTGCCGGTGGGTGCTCCCGGCCGCTGTTATCTTACAATATCGAAGCGACTGGCGCCTCAGCCCGTGATTCCGCCTTCGGTCAGCTTGCGCATGTCCTGAAGCGCGCGGCCGATCTCGTCCGCTGTCACCGGACGGTCTTCGTCGCGATGACGGAGTTCGCCCCGGTCCGCCTTCTCCGTCGCGAGCCTGCCGACCGTGCGATTGCTCGCGAGCGCCTCCTTGACGAGCGCCGCGCCCTGGGAGTAGCCGATCAGCGGATTGAGGGCCGTCACGACGATCGCGTTCTTCTCGAGCCACCCCTCGGCCTTCTCGCGGTTCGCCCGGACGCCGCGCACGCATTTCTCTGCAAACGCGTCGACCGAGCCGATTGTGACCTGCATCATCTCGAAAAGATCGTGCGCGATGACGGGCATCATGACGTTCAGTTCGAGCTGGCCGGCCGCCGCCGCCATGGCAACGGTCGTGTCGCAGCCGATCACGTGGTACATCGACTGGTTCAGCATCTCCGCGAGAACGGGGTTCACTTTGCCCGGCATGATGCTCGAGCCCGGCTGTACGGCGGGGAGCCGTATTTCGTCGAGGCCCGTGCTCGGGCCCGAGGAAAGCAGCCGGAAGTCGTTCGCGATGCGCGTCAGCGTGAGCGCGAGAGTGCGGATCGACGCCGAGAAGTGCGCGGCGTCGGCGAGGGACTGCATCGACTCGAACAGGTCGTCCGACTCGCGTACTTCGAGTCCCGTGACCTCGCCGATGCGCTTCACCATGCGCGTGTGATACTCCGGGTGCGCGTTCAGCCCGGTTCCGGTCGCCGTTCCGCCGATTCCGAGCCGTCTCAAGCCTTCGGCCGCCTGCGCGATCCGCTCGGCGTCGCGCGCCACGGCGCGTCCGTATGCGCGGAACTCCTGCCCGAGCCGCACGGGAACCGCGTCCTGCAGATGCGTGCGCCCCGACTTCACGATGTCGTCGAATTCCTCGCCCTTTTCGTGCAGCGCCGCGGCCAGATTGTGCGCCGCGCCGAGCAGCTCGTCGAGCCGCCAGAGGCACCCCAGCCTGATCGCGGTCGGGATCGTGTCGTTCGTCGACTGCGCCATGTTCACGTGGTCGTTCGGATTCACGCGATACTCGCCCGCCCGGCCGCCGAGGATCTGCGTGGCGCGGTTCGCGAGCACTTCGTTCGTGTTCATGTTGTGGCTCGTGCCGGCGCCCGCCTGGAACGGGTCCACCACGAAGTGCCCGTCCCATTTCCCCTCGATCACCTCTTCCGCGGCCTGCGCGATCGCGTCGGCCACTTCGGGGTCGAGCATGCCGAGGTCCTTGTGGACGTCCGCGGCGCACCGCTTGATCGTCGTCATCGACCAGATGAACGCCCTCCAGGGGCGCAGGCCCGAGATCGGGAAGTTCTCGACGGCGCGCTGCGTCTGAGCGCCGTACAGGGCGTTCTCGGGAACGCGGACCTCACCCAGGGAATCTTTTTCGGTGCGGAATCCGGACATCGGTATCTGCTTCCTTTCCATGCAATCGGGCTGTCAGGCGGCGTAAGCGGCTCCCTCCGTGGAACCGTGTAGATCTCTAGAAGGTAAAATGGCCGTCCCGCAGCGTCAACCGGAGCGGTTCGGTTGCGGGGTACTCCCGTGCCCGGTATACTATGGGGCAGGAGCAATGGCTCCCACGAAATTCGATCGCCTTTCACTATCATTCTCGAGGAGGAGATACTCCATGCCTTACGATCCGCAACTCGTTCAGCCGATGCGGCAGGAACTGACCGATCTCGGTGTGACCGAACTCGATACGGCCGATGCCGTCGACTCGTTCATGGGCTCGAAAGAGGGAACGACTCTCGTCATCGTCAATTCCGTCTGCGGATGCGCCGCCGGCATGGCCCGGCCGGGCGTCAAGCTCGCCCTTCGTCACGAGAACAAGCCCGTGCGTGTCGGCACCGTGTTCGCGGGCCAGGATCTCGACGCCACCGCCCGCGCCCGCGCCTATTTCCCTGACGTGCCCCCGAGCAGTCCCTCGTTCGCGCTCTTCAAAGACGGCGAACTCGTTCATTTCGTGCCGCGTCATCAGATCGAAGGACAGGACGCCCAGACCGTCGCGTTCAATCTCATGTCGGCGTTCGATCAGCATTGCGCCTCCGGGCAGTCCGCCTGACATGGAGCGCACGTTTCATCACGGGAAGCATGAACTGCACGGCATCACCGTCGTCGTCGAGACCAGCGGCGCCCATACGTTCATCGGCCGCTGCGACGACATCACCGACGAGCGGGTCGTGTTGCTCGACGTCGCGGTTCACGACGGCGCCGAAGGCCCGAAGGACGACTTCATCGCGAAAGCCGCGAAGTTCGGTCACTGGGCGAAAGAGAAGGCGCTCGCCATTCCGCGCGAAAGCGTGACGAAGGTGACGCGCCTGGCCGACGTTACCGCATAGCCGTTCATGTACCGCTTCCACGCTCTTTTCGCGCTGGTGTTGCTCGCGCTCTCGTTCGTATCGTGCGGAAGAGACGGCGACAGGCCGAACGTCGTTCTCGTGACGCTCGATACGACGCGGCGCGACTTCCTCTCTCCTTATAATGACCAGGCGAGCACCCCCGCGATCGGACGGATCGCGGCCGGGGGGGCGACCTTCGAAAACGCGTACGCGCCGATGACCGTAACGCGGCCGTCGCACGCCACGATGTTCACGGGCGTCTATCCCCGCACGCATGGCGTTCTCAATAACACGTATCTCCTTGCCGACGAGCGCCCGCTGCTTGCGGAGCGTTTCCGTGACGCGGGGTATCGAACGATCGCGCATGTCGGGACGGGACTCTTCAAGACGTCGAGCGGCTTTCTGCGCGGCTTCGAACGCACGAATCCGGGCGATGAAAAATCGCGCGACGCGACGCAGGGCGTGGAGCGGGCGCTGGCATCGCTCCGGAGCGGGGATGGCCGTCCGTTCTTTCTCTGGCTGCATCTGTTCGATGCGCATTTCGCGTATACGCCGCCCGTCGAGTACCTGCCGGAAGGGGAGTGGGCGAGTCGCGTTCCTCAGGTGAATCATGCCGCGCTCCGCGCCGAGTCCGAGCCGCGGGGGGGCGACGTGAGCCGCGCGTTCTACGACCATGCGCGCGCCCTGTACGCTGCCGAGATCGCGCACATGGACGACGCGCTCGCGAAACTCGACGCCTGGCTGCTCGAAGCGGGTCTCCGCGAACGCACGGTCTTCGTCGTCGTGGCCGATCACGGGGAGGGCTTCGAGCAGGGCATTTTCTTCGCCCATGCGCCGATGATCACCGAACCCGGGATCACCGTGCCGTTCATCGTGCGGGGACCGGGCATTCCGCCGGCCCGTCATGCGGAACTGGCATCGCTCACGGATCTTGCGCCGACGATTCTCGCCCTCGCCGGGCTCGACCCGCTTCCCGATGCCCAGGGGCGGTCGCTCGCGCCGCTTTTCCAGGGAAAGCCGATCGAACCCGCTCCCGCGTACTTCGCGTACGGCGCCGCCATTACCGACGAGGTGCTGGCCACGAAGAAACGCCGCGTGGCGAAGAACGAAATCCGCAGGCGCGCATTCGTATCCGTCGACGGCGAACGGCGGACCGACCTCGATCCGTATCGGTTCCATGACGGCGTCATCTGGGACGGCTGGAAGCTGGTCGTACGCGAGGACGAGCCGGTCGCGCTCTACGATCTTCGAACCGATCCGCAGACCCTCGATAACCGGATCGAAAGCGAAGGGGAACGCGCGCGGGATCTCGCTCTCCTGCGCCGCGACTATCTGGCGAGGATTCCGGAATCGGGCGACGAAGCTCCTCCCGTTCTGACCGAGGAAGAAGCGGCCCGTCTCCGTGCTCTCGGTTACATGGATTAACCGTATCGCCCTCCTTGACAACACGTTCCGCCCTGCCTAGCATCTGTATTCAACCACTACTCGAACGTCGAAAAGGACGCAGAATATGAGCTGGCTCGCGGGGACACTCGGTTCCTCAATCGGCAGGAAGTTCGTGATGGGCCTGTCGGGGCTCGCGCTCTGGTTCTACCTCGTCGTTCATCTGGCGGGGAATCTGGCGTTCTTCATCGGCCAGGACGCTTTCAACGGATACGCTCACTTTCTGGAATCGCTTCCGATCGTGCGTCCCGTGGAACTCGGACTGGCCGCGGTCTTTCTTCTTCACATCATCCTCGGCTTCACGCTCGCGATCTCGAACCGCGTCGCGCGCGCGGGCCGCTACGCCGTGAGGGGAACGAAGTCGAGCAACACGCTCTCTTCGAAGACCATGATCTTCTCCGGCATCATTACGCTCGCGTTCCTGATCATTCACCTGCTGCAGTTCCGGTTCGCGGACGTGGCGATGGACGCGCACGGGCACAAGGATTTCTATTCCATCAATATTGCCGTTTTTTCGAACGTGCTCTACTGCGGCTGGTACGTGCTCGCCGTTTCCGTGCTCGCGTTTCACGTGGGCCACGGTTTCCAGAGCGCGTTCCGGTCGATCGGTTTCCAGCACGACAAATATCAGCCGCTGGTCCGGTTCGTCGGGCTGGCGGCGGCCGTGATCTTCTCGCTCGGCTTCAGTTCGATTCCGCTCTGGGTCATCCTTGCGGGAAAGGGGGCGTAACGTGAGTTTGAAGTCCCATGTTCCCGAGGGCGCGATTCAGGAGAAGTGGACGAAACATCAGTTCGATCTGAAGCTCGTGAATCCCGCGAACAAGCGTAAATTCGAAATCATCGTGGTCGGCACGGGGCTGGCGGGCGGAAGCGCCGCGGCGAGCCTGGCCGAGCTCGGCTACAAGGTGAAATCGTTCTGCATTCAGGACAGTCCGCGTCGCGCGCACTCGATCGCCGCGCAGGGCGGAATCAACGCCGCGAAGAACTACGCGAACGACGGCGACAGCGTCTGGCGCCTTTTCTACGATACGGTGAAGGGGGGCGATTACCGGTCGCGCGAAGCGAACGTCTATCGTCTGGCGGAGATTTCGACCGCCATCATCGACCAGTGCGTCGCGCAGGGCGTGCCGTTCGCGCGCGAATACGGCGGGCTGCTCGATAACCGCTCGTTCGGCGGCGCGCAGGTCTCGCGCACGTTCTACGCGCGCGGCCAGACGGGCCAGCAGCTGCTGCTGGGCTGCTACAGCGCGCTCATGCGCCAGGTCGATCTCGGCGCGGTCGATCTCTACCCGCGGACGGAGATGCTCGACCTCATCGTAATCGACGGGCAGGCGCGCGGGATCGTAACGCGCAATCTCGTCACGGGCAAAATGGACGTGCATATCGGCGATGCCGTGGTGCTCGCCACGGGCGGCTACGGACGCGTGTTCTATCTCTCGACGAACGGGCAGGGCTCGAACGTGACGGCGGCATGGCGCGCCCACAAACGCGGCGCCTATATGGCGAACCCGTGTTTCACGCAGATTCACCCCACATGTATTCCGGTGCACGGCGAGCATCAGTCGAAGCTCACGCTGATGAGCGAATCGCTGCGGAACGACGGCCGCGTCTGGGTGCCGAAGGAGAAGGGCGACAAGCGCGCGCCCGGCCAGATCCCCGAGAACGAACGCGATTACTATCTCGAGCGGCGTTACCCGAGCTTCGGGAATCTCGTGCCGCGCGACGTCGCTTCGCGCGCGGCGAAGCAGGCGTGCGACGAAGGGCGCGGCGTCGGCGAGACCGGCCTTGCCGTCTATCTCGATTTTGCGGACGCGATCAAGCGCGTCGGTGAAGACGCGATCCGCGGTAAATACGGCAACCTCTTTCACATGTACGAAAAGATCACGGGCGAGAACCCGTACAAGACTCCGATGCGCATCTATCCGGCCGTTCACTACACGATGGGCGGGCTCTGGGTCGATTACAATCTGATGTCGAATCTGCCGGGGCTGTTCGTTCTCGGCGAGGCGAACTTCTCCGATCACGGCGCGAACCGGCTCGGCGCCAGCGCGCTGATGCAGGGGCTCGCCGACGGCTACTTCGTGGTGCCGTATACGATCGGGGGCTATCTCGCCACGGCGAAAATCGCGCCGGCCGATGCCACGCACGCGGCCGCGCAGGAGGCGCTCGGCGGATCGAAAGAACGCATCGCGAAGCTGCTCGGCGTGCGCGGAAAGAAGACCGTCGACGAACTGCACCGCGAACTCGGGCTCGTCATGTGGAATCGCTGCGGTATGGCGCGGAACGCGGAAGGCCTCGACAAAGCGCTCGGCGAGATTCCGCGCATTCGCGAAGAGTTCTGGAAGAACGTGAACGTGCAGGGCTCGGGCGACGATCTGAACCAGACGCTCGAACTTGCCGGACGCGTGGCCGACTTCCTCGAGTTCGCCGAAACGATGGTGATCGACGCGCGCGAGCGGAACGAATCGTGCGGCGGCCACTTCCGCGAGGAATCGCAGACCGAAGAGAACGAAGCGCGGCGCGATGACGAGAAGTACAGCTACGTCGCCGCCTGGGAGTACAAGGGCGTCGGAGAGCGGCCGGCTTTGCACAAGGAAGACCTCACGTTCGAGAACGTGAAGTTGACGCAGAGGAGCTACAAGTGAGCGACCGTAATATCCGGCTCAAAGTGCGCGTCTGGAGGCAGAACGGGCCGAACGACAAGGGCCGCTTCGAGAATCACGAACTCGCCGAAATCTCGCAGGGGATCTCGTTCCTCGAAATGCTCGACCTGCTGAACCGGCAGCTTACCCTCGCGGGGATCGAACCGGTCGCGTTCGACAGCGACTGCCGCGAGGGCATCTGCGGATCGTGCAGCATGATCATCAACGGCATGGCGCACGGCCCCCAGAAGGGCACGACGGCATGCCAGCTTCACATGCGGCATTTCGAAGACGGCGCCACGATCACGATCGAGCCGTGGCGCGCGAAAGCTTTTCCCGTCATCAAAGATCTCGTAGTCGATCGCGCCGCGTTCGACCGCATCCAGCAGGCGGGCGGGTACATCAGCGTCCGGACCGGTTCCGCGCCGGACGCGAACGCCATCCCGATCGGCAAGGAAGCCGCCGACGCCGCTTTCGACGCGGCGGCGTGCATCGGATGCGGCGCGTGCGTGGCGGCCTGTCCGAATGCGTCGGCCATGCTGTTCGTGTCGGCGAAGATTTCACAGTTCGCGCATCTCCCGCAGGGGCAGCCCGAGCGATGGCGCCGGGTGCAGCGGATGGTCGCGCAGATGGACGAGGAGAAGTTCGGCGCCTGCACGAACGTAGGCGAATGTGAAGCCGCCTGCCCGAAGGAGATTTCCGTCAGGAATATCGCGCTGCTGAACCGGGACTACCTTCTCGCACGCTTCATGAAAGAACCCGTCTAAATCAATTTTTCTTGACTCCTCCCCGGTATATGCGGTCCTTTTAGGCCGTATCGGAAGCCGGAGAGGACTTTTCCACGAGGAGAATGACGATGAACAGGCCAACCCATTATCTGATTCCCGCACTCGCTCTTCTGGTGATCGGTACGGCGCCCGTTTCCGCCGGCGACATCGAGACCGACCTCGAAGTGCGCTGGCGCGCCTTCGGCGACAAACGTTCCTTCAGCGAAGCGGCAAAGGTAAGCGGCCATCAGGAGCTGCGGACCCGCCTTTCGATGATGTACGGGATGAACCGGAGCGCGCAGGCGAAGCTGACGGTCCAGGACTCGCGAATCCACGGCGCGCCGAGCTCCGGCAACACGATGGGCGACAGCAATCTGGGCGTCTACGAAGCGTATCTCATGCTGAACGAGCTCTTTTCGGACAACCTGGCGCTGCAGGCCGGGCGTTTCCCGCTCGACTACGGAAACGGCCGCGTCCTGAGCGAGTTCAACTGGGACAACAACGGCCGCACATGGGATGCCGTCCGCGCCACGATCAGCAATGAAAAAGTGGCAGTCGATCTGTTTCAGGGGCGCCTCATGGAGCGCACGACGAGCCTGAATCCGGCCGCGGCGTTCGACTCGCCGGATCGCGATCTCTTCGGTCTCTACGTGATGTTCCTCGACCAGATGGTCGACGTGTACTACCTGTTCGACTACGACGGCAACACGATCGGGGAAGACCGGGCGCTTCGTCGCTCGACCGCCGGTGTCTATACCGCGCGTGACTTCGCCGACAAGTTCGACTACAGCTTCAACGGCGCGTTCCAGTTCGGTGACGCGCACCCGACCGCCATCGCCAAGACGGCGGCGGAAGAGAAGATCGACCTGGCGGCCTTCATGGTGAACTTCGAAATCGGCGCGACGACCGAAATGGGCGATAAGAGCAACCGCGCGGCGATCGGCGTCGACTTCACTTCCGGCGACGATCCCGAGGAAGCCGACTTCGGCGCGTACGACAACCTCTATCATGACGCGCACGGCTTCAACGGCTGGATGGATATCGTTTCGACCGGGTCCGCGGGTCTCATCGACGTCTACGTGGCCGATTACTTCAAGCCCATGAAGGGCGTCAAGTTCGGTGGCGAGGTGCATTACTTCATGACGCACCAGGATTTCACGAGCCGCGTCGACAGCGATGAAACGTCGAAGAACGTCGGGCTCGAAGTCGATCTGTTCGCGAAGAAATATATCGATGACAACGCGATGGTCGGTATCGTCGCCGGCGGTTTCTTCCCGACGGAAGATTATGCCGGCGAAGGCGCCGATCCGGCGGTCTGGGGCTATCTCCAGGCGAGCGTCGATCTGCCGTAAGATTTCGAGTCGATTGTAAGCTGCGTGAAGGCCGGATCCTCTCCGCCCGCTCGCGGTCGCTCGTCTCTCCGCCTCTCCTCGGCTTCGCCCTGTCGTGCCGCGGCGCCGGGCTCAGACAACGAATTCGTCGTTGCCCGGCCCTCCAATGGGGCTCAGCCTGCGGGGAAGCAGAAAGACGAGCGACGCCGGGGGGCGCGGGAAGCCGGTCTTTCGCGCATGCTCACGAATCGATTGGCGAGTGAGGACGAGTGGGCCGAATCACCCTGGTGTCGCCGCTACGCTCCGTTCCTTTCCGCTCCCCTTCCTGTCCGCTCCGTTCCTTCTCTTCTCTTATCCCCGGTGGAAGTGAACGGAATAGACCGGAGGCAGATAGTTTCCCTGCGCCGCCCAGCTCTCGCCGCCGTCGCCTGACACGAACAGGTTTCCCGTCGTCGTGCCGAAGGCGAGTTCGTCGCCGCTCACGTCGAGCGCGTGCCGGAAAGTGACGTCGTAGCAGTCTTTCTGCGGCAATCCCTTGCGATGCTCGGTCCAGGTCCTGCCGTAGTCGTCGGTACGACATACGACCATCTTGCCGTCGACCGCGATCCGGCACTCGTCGGATACGGCGGGCACGACCCACGCGGTCTGCGGGCGCTTTTCATGCACGGCGACCGCGAAGCCGAAGTTCGCGGGGCCGTCGGTCGTGACGTCGGCCCAGTTCATGCCGCCGTCCTTCGAAACGAAGATCCCGCAATGGTTCTGCTGCCAGAGCGTGTCGAAGTCGGACGGGGCGGCGACGACCACGTGCGGATCCTGGCCGACTTCGGAATTCGGGTCGGGAAGAAAGTCGGCGCGGAGTCCCTTGTTGCGGACAGCCCAGGTTTTTCCGGCGTCGGTCGTTTCGAAAACGCCGGCGCAGGAGACGCCGACGAGAACACGATCGTGATTGCGCGGGTCGACAAGAATGGAGTGAATCGCGGCCTGGTCGCGCCCGCCGCCGAACCAGGACTTGCGCGAAGGATGTTCCCAGAGCGAGCGCACGAGTTCGAAACTCTCGCCGTCGTCGTCGCTCTGAAAGAGTCCGCCCGGCTCGGTGCCGAGATAGACGCGTCCGGGCTGATCCTTCGAGCCCGTCGCGGCGACCCAGATCAGGCGCATGGTCGCGGCGGTGTCGTCGTTCACCATTTCGCCGTCGGGATACTTCGGCGACTCGATCTCTTCCCAGGTTTTTCCGTCGTCGGACGATCGCGAAAGCTTCTGCCCCCAGTGTCCGTGGTCGAGCAGCGCCCAGAGGCGCCCGGTGCGCATGTCGAACAGCGTGTTCTGGACCGGGATGCCGAGGTGGGACGAGCGCACGAGCTCGTAGCCCGCTCCGTTGCGTTCGAAGATGAAGAGTCCCTTGCGGGTGCCGACGTACAGTTTCTTTTCAGGCATGAAGATCTCCTCGCGCCGGTATCGAACCGGCGGGCCGTCGACTCATCCGCCGGAGAGCGCCTGCAGCACGTAGACGGAATCGTCCGCCCGCACCTCGTCGCCGAGCCGCTTTCGATCACGAATGAGTTCGTTTCCGATGAAGATGTTCACGTGCTGACGGAGGGCGCCCTGGTCGTCGACGATGTACGCGGCCAGGCCGGGGAACCGGCTGTCGAGGCCGCTTACGATTTGCGCGACGGTGTTTCCCTCGATCTCGACGTTCTGCTCGAGATCGGGGAAGTAACGCGAAAGATGTCGGGTGAATTGAACCCGCGCCATGGATTACAGCATCCTCCGGGCGTCGTGACATGAGTGAATCGGGCCGGTGCTACGGCTGATTCTGATGCACGTCGCTCAGGAGATCCACGACTTTCTTGACCGGGCTGAAGGTCTCGGCCGGCACTTCGACGAATACGGTATTCCAGTTCGCCATCGCGCCGTTCCAGAGTCCGGGGCGCTCGAGCGCTTTCAGTTCCCTGCCGTCTTTCGACTTGCGGGAAATGAAGACGGCATTCGGGTCGATGTAATTTCGCAGCTGGAACGGATGACCGAGGTAGTCACGCACGCCGCAGACGAGATCGACCGGGTTGAAGTGCGTGGCGCTCGCGAGAACAGCCTGCTGCGCGTCGTCGTCCGGATCGATTTGCGCCGTCTCGACGATCTGGATCGACTGCGATCCGTCGCTTTCGGTCACCCAGAACGGCCCGCCGCCCGGATTCCCTTCGCTTCGCACCATGCCGCAGACGCGAATCGGGCGCTGCAGCTTTTCGAGCAGGAAGCGCCGTTTCGCGCCGTCGTTCTCGAGCGCGGGCGGAACGACGCTGAGGTCGCTCTTCATGAACTCGAGCGCTTCGTCGAGCAGGAACGTGTTCTCGATGCCGCCGGAGAGCTGCGTCACGTAGTGAAACACGCGTTCCTGCAGTTTCACGAGATGACCCGCGAGAAACCGTTTCCATTCGATGTACTGCGGCGTGAGCTGCAGCGGCGAAACATTGTCGATATTCTTGATGAATACGAGGTCGCCGTGCATGTCGTTCAGATTCTCGATCAGCGCCCCGTGCCCGCCCGGGCGGAAGAGCGGGGTGCCGTCTTCGTTTCGAAAGAGTGCGTTCTTCGCGTCGACCGCGATCGTGTCGGTTTCCGGTTTCTGTACGGAGAACGACGTTTCGAACGTGACGTGCTGAGACCGAAATCGGTTTTGCGCGCGCTCGGTGATCTCCTCGAAAAGCGGAAGATGCGCCGGCGAAACCGTGAAGTGAATATGGCACGTGTTGTCGGCGTTGTTCGCGTGAACCAGCGCTTCCTGCATATGTTCTTCGATCGGTGTCCGCGCCTCGCCGTCGTAGCGATGAAACGGAATCACGCCTTTCGGAAGCTCCGCGTAGTTCAGCGCATCAGGATTCAGAAGCGCGCCGAGAATCGTTTTATAGTCGAACTGATCGGCCAGCCGGGGGAGCTCTCCGGCGAGCGCCTTGTCGAGATCGCCCGCAAACGCGAATTCTGCGATCCCGTTCATGAACGCAAGCAGATTCGGGTAGTGCTCTTTCCTGCTCGCAGCGCCCTGCTCGATCTCTTCGCGCGTTTCGGTTTCGTCCCGATGCAGGAACCAGAGGAGCGACTGGAACATGCGCGACGCCGCGCCGCTTGCCGGCACGAACTTCTGAAAGCGGTTGCCCGCGGCCGCGTAGTTGAAGTGGAGAATCGCGTCGCTCTTCTCCTTGTCGTCAAGCACGCGGATCCCGTCATTCGGGAGGCACGCGCGGTCGAGCGCGGCGTAGGGAGGCGGGTTCCGGAAGAGGTCGAGCTGGTACGCCGCGTCCTCTTCTGAAATACCGTGCTTTTCGATCGCTTCCAGGTCGTGTTGTTCCAAGATCATCGAAGTTTTCACCGAATGGCCTCCCGATTCGTACCGGATTCTCTGTCACCGCTTCCTAAGCAATCCATCGGGAGGTCGGAAAGCCGCCTTGAGTGAAGGAATCAGTAAATATAGGGAAAGAATCTTTTTGCTGTTTTGGCATACTCCGCGTACTCGGGATGCTTCTCCACGAGCTTCGCTTCTTCATATCGCGACTTTCGGTCGAAGAACCACACGAGCACGATCCAGAGAGCGAAATGCGTGATGCTGCAGCGCCTGAGCGCGTACGCGAGACACGCGAGGAGAATGCCCGTATAGATCGGATGGCGCACGAGGGAATAGACCCCGTTCCGCACGATCCAGCTGGTCTCTCGGGGGGAGGGTAGCGGCGTCAAATTACGACTGAGATTGATGATACCACGGGTCATGATATAGAGCCCGACCAGAAACAGTACGAACGCCGCGAGCTGGTAGCCGTAGCGGAACGTAAACGGCAGATCGCCGACTTCGTAGATCGGAAGGCCCGGCGCGAGAACGAAGAAGAAGATCAGGACGAATTGCGCGATGACCCAGAAGCGGTCACGGCGGGCGTTGCTCGCGTAATCCTCCCCGGGGGCCGGCGACGAGGTGTTTTCAGGGCCCACGGGCGACCCGCTCGATTTGACATCCATTCCGATTCGACCTTACGCTCGGGCCGGAGCTTCGATCACGACTCTCGGCAGTTACTGCACGGGCGGTGCACGAGTACTACTATAGATACGCTGCACATTTCCGCGCGACTCTAAAGGAGAAGGCTTCTCATGAAATATACACGTATGGGCGCGACCGGAACGCAAGTTTCGCGGATCTGCATGGGGTGCATGACGTTCGGGAATCGCGACTGGGTGCCGTGGGTGCTCGGCGCGGAGGACGCCGGCCCGCACTTCGAGAAGGCGATCGAACTCGGCATCAACTTCTTCGACACCGCGAACATCTATTCGAAGGGGATCAGCGAAGAGATCACGGGGAAGTGGCTGCGCAAGCTGCTGCCGAACCGCGAGGAATACGTGCTCGCCACGAAAGTCTTCTTTCCGATGAGCGAGCACAGGAACGACGGCGGGCTTTCGCGCAAGCACATCATCGCGCAGTGCGACGCGTCACTCGCACGGCTCGGGGTCGACTATATCGACCTCTATCAGATTCACAGATGGGATCCGGATACTCCCCTCGAAGAGAGTCTCGAAGCGCTCGACTCGCTCGTGCGTTCGGGAAAAGTGCGCTACCTCGGCGCGAGCAGCATGGCCGGCTGGCAGTTCGCGAAGGCGCTCTTCGTCGCGGGCGTGAACGGCTGGCATCAGTTCGTGACGATGCAGAACCACTACAATCTGATCTATCGTGAAGAAGAGCGTGAAATGATCCCGCTCTGCAACGATCAGGGCGTGGGGCTCCTGCCGTGGTCGCCGCTCGCCCGCGGTTTTCTCGCGGGAACCTGGAAGAAGGACGGCGGGCGCGAAACGCCCCGCGCGAAGTCCGACGCGTTCGCGGAAAAGATGTACGGCGACGGGAGCGACTGGGACGTGCTCGACGCGCTTCTCGCCGTCGCGAAGGAGCGCGGCGAGTCGCCGGCGCGCGTTGCGCTGGCCTGGCTGCTCACGGTGCCTGCCGTGACCGCCCCGATCATAGGCGCGACGAAGATCGAACACCTCGAAGACCTGTGCAAGGGCGTCGATATCGAGCTCTCCGGCGACGAAATCGCGGCTCTCGAGGCGCCGTATCAGCCGAAGGAGATCCTCGGACACCAGCAGCCGGGTGCGAGGGACTAGGCGAGGGACCAGGCGAGGGACCAGGCGAGGGACCAGGGCGGGACATGAGACCGGGACTCGGCTGATCCGGTCGGCATTGATACGTTCTTTCGAACAAACTGAAGAGGAGAAGCTGCCATGAACCTCGCGCTCGATCTTGCCGCCTTTCTGGTCGTCGCCGTCGGCGTTGCTCACTCGTATCTCGGTGAGCGGTACATCCTCGTTCGTTTGTTCTGCAGGGAGGACCTGCCCGCAATCTTCGGCAGCGCCAGATTCACCCGGCGCACGCTTCGGTACGCATGGCATATCACCGCTGTGGCGTGGCTCGGGTTCGGGGCGGTGCTGTATCTGCTCGGACACGGACCGTTTACGCGGAGCGCGGTCGGGCTGGCCGTCGGTATCATGTTTCTCGTAAGCGGTCTGGTTGCCCTTTTCGCGTCACGCGGGAAGCATCTGTCGTGGCCGGTGTTTCTCGCGATCGGCGCGCTGTCGATTCTCGCGACGCGGGGGTGAGACGGGCCGGAAGGAGAACGGACGGATCTCAGAAGAGTCTGCGGATCACGTTCACTACGATCGTGAAGACGACGGACAGCACGATCATGGAAGCGAGGGGGAAGTAGAAGCGGACGTTTTCCCCTTCGCTCCTGAAGTCGCCGGGAAGTTTTCCGAACCAGGAGAGGGCGCCGCTTGACGCCAGCAGGCCGAGCAGCACGAGGAAGATGCCGCCGGCGATGAGCAGCGTACCGAATTCCTTTCCCATCGGTTCCCCCAGCCGGCAGGTGCCCCCTCCGCGGAGTCCGGCGCGCGCGAGCCTTCCTACATCACTTTCAGC
>JABDJQ010000258.1 GCA_013002425.1 Gemmatimonadota bacterium | reverse complement strand
TCGAGCTGATTTCATACGCGCGCTGCGCCGTGATCAGCTCGACCATTTCGTTCACGATATCCACGTTCGAGACTTCGAGATATCCCTGCGCCAGCGAACCGTAGCCGTCCTGGCCGGGCGTGCCCGGGATCGGATCACCGGTGGCGTCTGTCGGGAGGAACAGGTTCTGCCCGAGCGCGTGAAGACCGGCCGGATTGATGAAGCGCACGAGTTCGATCTGGCCGATCACCTGCGCTTCGCCGCCCGCGCCGAACGAAACCGAGACCGTTCCCGACCCGTCGATCGTGATCTGGGAGGCGTCGGCCGGGATCGTCAGCTCCGGATCGAGCCGGTTGCCGTCGCTCGTGATCACGGCGCCTTCGGCGCTCACTTTGAAGCTTCCGTCGCGCGTATACGCTTCGCGGCCGTCCGCGAGAATGACGCGCAGGAAGCCGTCGCCTTTGATCGCGATGTCCGCCGAGTTCCCCGTCGACACCAGTTCGCCCTGCGAGAAGAGGCGCTGCGTGGAAACGGGCGTCGACCCGTACCCGATTTCGAGCGGGAGCGGCGTGCGATCACCCGACGCGGTCGGGCTGCCTGCGGACTTCTGACGCTGATAGAACAGGTCCTGAAACTCGACACGCGCTTTCTTGAAGCCCGTGGTGTTCACGTTCGCGAGGTTGTTCGCGATGTTGTCCACATTCATCTGCTGGGCCATCATGCCCGTAGCGGCGGTCCGCATTGCTCGTAACAACTGACTCTCCTTCGTTAGAACAGATCGTTCGCAACACGTCGCAGCGCTTCGTTTTGCATCTTGATCGCGCGCTGGCTCGATTCGAACAGACTCATCTGATGCACCATCGTGATCAGTTCGATTTTGCCTTTTACATTGGGATCTTCGAGCGATCCCTGGTTCACTTCGACGCCCTCGGCAGTGCCGGGCCCTTCTTCGCCCGTATTCCGGAATCGCGCGGCGCCGACCGGCCGGAGCACGGACGTGTCGCGGAACTGCGCGATCTGAAACTTGCCGACCTCTTCGCCGTCGACCTGAATGAGCCCCGTCTTGTCGATGACGACCTCGCCCCCTTCGATCGCGATCGGGCCGCCTTCGCCCATGACCTTGAAGCCTTCGGCCGTCACGATTTCTCCTTCGGAGTTCAGGCGGAAGTTGCCGGCGCGCGTGTACGTTTCCCCTTCGGGGCTTTCGACGACGAAGAAGCCGTCGCCGTTCAGCGCCACGTCGAGCGCCTGGTCCGTCTTGCGGAGCGCGCCCTGGCCGAAGTCGATGTACGACTTGTTTCTGTCGCCATAGGTCGATTCGCGCGACGAGGCGGTGGCGACCGCTTCTTCGAGCGCGTCGAAGAACGGGTGCGTCGCCTTGAAACCCGGCGTATTCATGTTCGCCAGATTGCTCGCCACGTGTTCCTGATCGCGCGCCCGCCTGACAAGCGCGTCCATCGAGAATGAAAACATCGGTTCCACGGTCGTTCGCCTCTCCCGGAGTGAACAAGGCATTCGTTTCTATTGCTGACAGATGAGAGAGCAAGCGATGTGCCAAAGAAGATTCGCCCCGTTACGGGCAGAGGAGGGGTCGGGAGTTCCCCGCGTTCCCATGAAGACCGAACGGTTCAGCCGGGCGCAGGGAAGTTCTTTCTCAGTCCGCGGGTTCCGGAGGGGAAATGTCTTTCCGGTCGGCATTCCATACCGAGCAATCGGGGTCGTCCGGGAGAGAACGGAGCACCGCGCGCAGTACGTCGGCCTCGCGTTCGGCCAGAAGTTCGGCCCAGCGCGCGATCGCCTCGTTCGTCTCTTCGAGGTACCAGTGGGCGATCATGACAGCGCCTCCGGTTCGATCGCGACGACACAGTCGCGCCAGCCGTTCCGCCGGTCGGGGAACTCCCATTTGATCGCCGCCCCGGCGCCGAGCTGGAGCTGCAGGAACTCGATCCGGTCGATCGCGTTGCCGCAGTAGACCTGCAGACGGTAGAGGTCGTTCCCTTCCTGCGTGCGTGATTTGAGAAGCCCGGTGCGGCGAATCGTCTCCGCTCGTTCGAGAAAGTCGAGAAGCCTCCCTTTCAGCGACCCGCCGGCCTCGAAGCCGAGCGCGGGAAGCACCACTTCTCCGTCCTCGCTCTGCTCGTGGAAGTAGCCGATCAGCCACGCCGCCCGGAGCGTTCTCCCCTCTTCCAGATACTCGATCGCGGTCCCCGTCACGGTGCGCACGTCTTCGAGAAACGTGTCGATCGTCGCCGCCACGCGCGGGCCCGACCTTTCGAGCACGACGGTCGCGACGCGCACGAGCGCCGCCGTCGCCTGGCCGAGGGTGCGCGTGCGTCCCCGTTCCAGCACATCGAGAATACGCGGATGATCGGGAAGCGCGAGGCGGGAGAGCAGAATCAGCGTCTCGGCCGCATGCAGCACGCGGTCGTACGGGACCGCGCCCTGCGTGAGGTCGGGGAGCGCGTGCGTGAGGCGCGGCAGAATCGATTCGATCTCGCCTTCGGCGGGATCGGTCATCGCGGGAAGATCGCGCAGATCGTGCTTCAGCGCCTCAAGTAGATCATACACGGCCCGGCTCCTCCACGATTCGAAGCGTGGTCCGCTCCTCTGACTCCTCCGCGCTTACGAGGACGCGGTCCCCCTTGCTGAGAGGGAGACGCGCGTACGCGACGACGTACTCGCCGCGAAACGCCAGAACGACGCGATGCTGCGGCAGAAAAGAAACGACGCGCGCTTTTTCCGCGCGGGTGCCGTCCTGCGTCACCATCCCAGCGCTTCCATGATCCGCGCGCGCAGCGCCGCGATGGCCAGCTGATGAATCTGCGATATGCGGGACTCCGTGAGTTCGAGCACGCGCCCGATCTCTTTCATCCGCAGTCCTTCAAAATAGTAGAGCGAAATGACGAGCCGTTCGTTCTCGGGCATCTCGACCAGAAGCTGCGTGACGAGGTGCAGAAGCTGGCTCTGTTCGAGACGATCTTCGGCGCTCTTGACGGGGTCGCCGTCCGGCCCGCGGCCCGCGTGCAGGTCGGGGTC
>JABDJQ010000256.1 GCA_013002425.1 Gemmatimonadota bacterium | reverse complement strand
GACCCCGACGCCGGCCAGCACGGCAAGCGTCAGTTCGATCCGCGCGGCGCGCTGTTCGCCGGCGCTCTTCGATCGGGGGGGGTGAATGCCGCTCACTCGGGGACCACCGTGAATCCCGCGTCGCGAAGCAGGCGTATCAATCCGTCTTCCCCGGCGAAGTGACCGGCGCCGCACGCGATGAAGCTGCGCCCCTCTTCGTGGTGTTTCGCGATCGCGGGGATCCAGGCGTGATTCCGATTGACGAGAAGCAGGTCGTGGTACTTCTTCATCTCGGGACTCTCGAGAAAGAACGTATGGATCCGCGCGAGATCCTGCTCGTCGTACGCGTCGTACATATTGCGAAACATCGCCTTCGCTTCGTCGGGCTCTTCGATCAGCTCCGCCAGCATGTCGGCCTGTTCCGCGAGCGGAATCGCGTTCACGACCGCGAACTGGCGCTGCACGTCTTCGAGACCCCCGATCGCGACACCGTGCTCGTTCGCGTAGTCGAACAGATACCGTTCGTAGCTCGTGACGGGTTCGCCGATCAGATTGCGCCCCAGAAGCGGGATGAGATAGAACGGCTTCATCGTACCCACCAGGGCCAGGTCGAAACCGTAATCTTCCTGCACCCTGGCCGCGAGAGCGCCGAACTGCTCGTCGCTGTAAAGATCCGGGAGCGTCGTGCCCGGCTCGAGCCGCATCTCCCGGCCGGCGTTCAACGAGAAGTCTTCGTCGCCCATATTGAACTCGAATACGATTCGGTCCGTCTGCTCGAGCGCTTCGAGCAGACGACCCGGCACCTTGAAGCGCGATACGGGGATGATGTGCACGGTGCCGTAAAGGTACGAGGCGTGCGCGATGTCGGGGCGCGTGATCTTCCAGAGCAGCGAGTGCGCGAGCGGCGCCGTCCGCGCCGTTTCGACGGCGGCTTCGGCTGTCGTCGTGTCGAGCGTCAGGCCGAGCTCGGCGACCTGGGCGGAGGCGGTCGCAACCGGCAGCGGCCGGATCGCGACAAAAAACGCGACGCCAAGCACGAGCGCCTGGCCATACGCGAGCGCGGCGCGAAGAGGAGACGAGTCAGGGCGCGGTCGCATTCTCATCCGGTCGCCCGCTCCTTTTCGATCTTCTCGAACGCCGCCTGCACCTTCAGAAACTTCTCTTTCGCCACGTTCTTGAATTCCTCGCCGAGATGGCCCACGCGGTCGGGGTGATACTCTTTCACGAGCTCGCGATACTTCGACTTGATCTCTTCCATCGACGCGCTCTCGGAGACGCCGAGCACCTTGTACGCGTCGGACCCGGCTTTCCAGTACATCTCTTCGATGCGTTCGAGCTCTTCGCGCATGACCCCGAAGTAATCCGAGATCTGCCGGATGATCTCTTTCTCGGTCTCGTGCGCGTGATCGTCGGAGAGCACGAGAGCGATGAGCGTGTGGATCAGCTGGATCTTCGAGGGGTGGTCCATCATGCGATGGATCTGCCCGCAGATCGCGGCGAGGTCGAGCGGTTTGTCGAGCGCTTCGCGGTAAACCTGCATCATGTCGGATGCGTTGTCGACGCCGAAGTTCCGCACGAGGAAGTTCTTCACGAACTCCACTTCGCCCTTCGCCACTTTCTGGTCGGCCTTCGTGACGGCCGCAAGGAGGACGATGAGCGAAATCGCTGCCGAAGCGCCGTCGCCCGGACGCGGAGCGGTTCGGGGGCCCCCTCGCCCGCCGGTTCGACCGTACGGATTCTGGCCCCCGCGGTCGAACGGACCCTGCCCGAACGAGCCGCCGTAGCCGCCCGAGCGCATGTTGCGGCCGACATTACTGCCGATGAGCGAGCCGATCAGCCCGCCGATCGGTCCGGCGACCGCCCAGCCTATGATGCCGCCGAGAAGCGAACCCGTAAAACTCAAACCGTGATCTCCGTGCCGGGAGGGATTTCCGTTCCTTGCGGTATGACGATAAGACCGTCCCGCACATAGTAGGATTCTTCGTTGCAGTCCGCCATCTCGCTGCTTCCGATCAGGCGCGCGCCTTCGCCCACCGTTACGTTCTTGTCGATGATCGCGTTCTCGATCGTGGCGTGCGGGCCGATTTCGCTGCGATAGATTCCCTGGTCGAGTTCTTCGTCCATGAAGTCGTTTCCGAGAATGATCGAATTCTTGATCGTGGTCCCGGCGCAGATCGCCGAGCGCAGCCCGATGATCGCGCGGTTCAGCGTGGCGCCGTCGAGAATCGACCCTTCGCCGATGATCGCCTGGTCCACGTTGCACTTCATGAGCTTCGCGGCGGGCAGGCTGCGATGGCGCGAGAAGATCGGCGTAGACCCTTGATACAGATTCAGGCGCGGCGACGGATCCGTCAGCTCCAGGTTCGCCTCGAAGTAGCTGCTGATGGTTCCCACGTCGACCCAGTACCCCTCGAACGGATGCGCGAACACGCGGTAGCGCGGCACGGCCCACGGCACGATTTCGTGCGCGAAACTCTGCATCGACGCGTCGTCGAGCAGCTCGAGCAGCGCCTCGCGCTTGAACACGTAAATCCCCATCGACCCGATGTGGCGAGACGTAACGTAGTTCGAACGAAAACGATCGAGCACGTCGCCTTCCGACGCCATCCGTTCGATCTCCTCGGGAGACTCCGGCTTCTCGACGACCTCGTGAATGCGCCCGTGCACGTCCGGTTTCAGGATGCCCATGCGCGGCACGTCGTGGTCGGGAATCATCGTGGCGCCGAGCGTAATGTCGGCGTTGTTCCTGATGTGCGTCGCGAGCAGTTCGCGAAAGTCCATGCGATACATCTGGTCGCCCGCAAGGATCAGGATGTGATCAACGGGATTGCGCAGAAGATAGCGCAGGTTCCGGCGCACGGCATCAGCCGTTCCCTGAAACCATTCGATCTGCGTCAGCGTCTGTTCGGCCGCGAGAATTTCGACGAAGCCGTCGGAGAAATTGTCGAGACGATACGTGCGCGTGATATGGCGATGAAGACCGGCCGACAGATACTGCGTCAGAACGAAGATCTTGCGAATCCCCGAGTTGATGCTGTTCGAGATCGGAATGTCGATCAGGCGATACTTCCCGCCGAAGCTGATCGCGGGTTTCGATCGCTCGAGCGTCAGCGGGAACAGGCGCGTTCCCTGACCGCCGCCGAGAATGACGGTTTCTACTTTGTCGAACGAATTCGCGGTCGGCATCGTCGTGGCTCCTCTGCTTGGAAACGGCCCTGTTCCATACTATTATAGAAGGCAATCCCGCGCCCCCAAACTTTCCCGAGGGTCCGCATGCTCGCCGCCGTATTTCTCGTCAGCCTGATCGGATTCGCGCTCGCCTACCGGTTTTACGGCAGCTTTCTGGCCGGGCGTTTCGGGCTGGACGACGCGAACAAGGTGCCCTCCGAGACATTGTACGATGGGGTCGACTACGTCCCGACGAAAGTGCCGCTGCTTCTCGGGCACCATTTCTCCTCGATCGCGGGCGCGGGACCGATCGTGGGGCCGATCATCGCCGGCCTCGCCTTCGGCTGGGCGCCCGCGATTCTCTGGGTCGTGCTCGGGTCGATCTTCATCGGCGGCGTGCACGACTTCGGCTCGCTGATCGCGAGCGTTCGTAACAAGGCGCGTTCGATCGCCGAAATCGTGAACGTGCACATGTCGCGCACGGGGTATCTGCTCTTCCTGCTCTTCATCTGGCTCGCGATGGTCTACGTGCTCATCGTGTTTCTCGACCTCACGTCGTCCACGTTCACGACTGACGGAAGCGTCGCGACATCGTCTTCACTGTTCGTTCTGCTCGCGATCGTGCTCGGCGTGATCCTCTACCGCACGAATATCGGACTCGGGCGCGCGACCGCGATCTTTCTCCCGCTGCTGTTCGCCGTGCTCGTGATCGGCTACCGGTTTCCGATTTCCGCGCCCGCTCTCTTCGGAAGCGAAAAGAAGACGTGGGATCTGGTGCTTCTCGGCTACTGTCTCGTCGCGTCGATCACGCCGGTCTGGGTGCTGCTGCAGCCGCGCGACTTTCTCTCTTCGTTCCTGCTCTACGGCACGATCGTGGGCGGCTTCGTCGGCATCCTGGTCGGCGGCGTCCCGGTCGACTATCCGGCGTTCACGAGTTTTCACGCGCCGATCGGGCCGCTCTTCCCGATTCTCTTCATCACGGTCGCGTGCGGCGCCTGCTCCGGCTTTCACTCGATCGTCGCGTCGGGCACGAGTTCGAAGCAGCTCCGTTGCGAAAGCGACGCGAAGCCCATCGGCTACGGGGCAATGATCATCGAAGGCGTGCTCGCGGTCATCGCCCTCGCCACCGTCATGATCCTGGCGCCCGGCACGACGCTCACGAACACGAATCCGACGCAGGTTTTCGCGGCGGGCATGGGACGCTTTCTGGGTACCGTGGGGATCCCCGAGGCGGCAGGCGTCGGCTTCGGCCTTCTCGCCGTATCCACGTTTCTGCTGACGACGCTCGATACCTGTACCCGGCTTTCGCGCTACATATTCCAGGAGATGTTCGGCGTGAGCGGCTCCGCTTCGCGCGTGCTCGGCTCCGTCGTTTCGCTCGCGCTTCCGCTCGCGTTCGTGTTCGTGACGATTCGCGACGCGTCGGGCGCGCCGGTTCCGGCCTGGCGCGCGATCTGGCCCGTCTTCGGGGCGACGAATCAGCTTCTCGCGGGTCTCGCGCTCCTCGTCGTGACGCTCTGGCTGAAGCGCTCGGGAAAGAACGCGGCGTTCGCGTTCGTTCCGATGGTCTTCATGATCTCGATGACGCTCTGGGCGCTCGGCATTCTGATCGTATCCGGACAGACGACGGGGATCGTCCGCGGCATCGCCGCCGTTCTGTTCGTGCTCGCGTCGATACTCGTGACGCAGGCTTTCCGCGCGTTCTTCGCCGCACCACCCCCGTTTCCCGGAGCACCGCGCGCGCCCGGGACACCGCAGGAGAGCTGAGACTTGTCGTCACGAAGCATTCAGCGCGACGAGTGGCGCAAGATCGCTCTGCTTTCGAGCCTTCACTTTCTCGTAATCGCCGCATTCACGCTCGCGCGCATCGCGCGCGACGGCTTCTTCCTCGCGGAGCTCCCCGCAGAGATGCTGCCGTACGTCTACATCGGCGTCGCGTTCTGGACCGCGCTCGTCGTCTGGATCATGGGGCGCGTTTCGGGCGGCGTTCCTTCCCATCGCACGCTGCAATGGGCGCTTCTCGTGACGGGCGGGTCGCTCGTGGGATTCAGCTACTGGTTTCGTTTCGCCGGCGAGTCCGCCGCGATCGCGTTCTACCTCTGGAGCGGCGCCTACGGGCTCGTGCTCGTTTCGCAGTTCTGGAT
>JABDJQ010000241.1 GCA_013002425.1 Gemmatimonadota bacterium | reverse complement strand
GAACGAAGGCGACCAGGAGAGCAATCACGCCGCCGACGATGATGCGCGTCACGAGCTGGACGGGGAGCACGCGAACCGCCCCGGCGATCTCGGATTGCTGCGAGTTCGCAGACGGGTCGGCCGGCGCCTCTTCGCCCGGCGCCATCGAGCGAATCGACTTTTCGATGAGATCGACGGGATTCGCGCGCCGGAGTTCGTCCGTCGTATCGACGTTCTGTTCACCCAGCGCCTCGAGAAGCGTCCAGAGAAGCACTTCGTCTCCGACGCGATCGAGCGGGATCACGCACGTATCACCATAGGGATCGACCGAGAACGGAAGATCACCGAAGAGATTCTTGAGCAGTTCGACAGGGACCGGCACACGCAGGCGATTGCCGTTCCCTTCCAGCCGGAACAGTTCTCTGCCCCCGCGCGTCCGGTAGACGATCGACTCGCCCACCACGCGACGGTTCAGATGAGAGAACCTCCGCTCCAGTACTCGCAGCTTTGTGTGTTCCATCAGGCGTACACCTCCTCCTACCCGTATTTATCGGCGGTTCGGAGGGACCCTTAAAAATTTCGCGCTCGATTTTTGAGCAGATCTTGAACAGTTCAGGCGGAAGTATCGAGGGCCAGCAGAGCGGCGCCTGCAATGCCGGCATCGCCACCGAGCAGCGCGCGCGTGACACGGATGCGGCCGCGCCACGATTCGAAGTCGTTCTCGTTCGCAACGACGATTGCCGGCTCGACAAACGCTTTCCATTGAGCAGAAAGACCGCCGGACACGACGATTTGTTCAGGATCGAGAATCTTCTGCCAGGAAACGAGCCCCATGCCGAGGATTCGGCTGGCGGTCTCGATGACATGCACGGCATCGGCTTCGCCGGCTTCCCGCTTCTCGAAGATCGCGTAGGAATCGATCGATTGTCCGGTCCGTTCCGCGTAGAGCCGCGCGATGCCCGGTCCGGACGCATACTCCTCGATGCAGCCGACGGCGCCGCAGCCGCAGCGGACGTCTCCGCCCACGTAGGTGTGTCCGATCTCCATCGCGGCCCCGTGGGCGCCCGTCCAGAGCCTGCCTCCCGACACGAATCCGCCCCCGATCCCGGTGCCGAGGGTCACCATCAGCAGCGAATCCGCGTCACGGCCGGCGCCGAACGAGAACTCGCCCAGCGCGGCGAGATTGGCGTCGTTTTCGAGACGAACGGGGAGGCCGAGCAGCGTCTCGAGAATGGTACGAACGGGAACGTGATGCCATGTGGGTAGGTTCGGCGCCTCCATGACGACGCTGCGATCCACACTGATCGGCCCCGGAGAGCCGACGCCGACGGCCTGAGGAGGCGGCGCCCCCTTCTGCTCCTCTATGAACACGACGATCGCGTCCGCGAGCTGCGCGAGCCCCGCTTCCGGGTCTTTTTCGGCCACTGCCCGGATTCTGGTCTTCGCGAGGCACTTCCCGGTCTCGTCGTATTGGGCGATGCGCCAGTTCGTTCCACCGAGGTCGACGGCGATCACGCGGCGGGCGCTCACGAGCTTTCCTCGAAGGGCAATCCGGGCTCGGCATCACGGCGGGGCAGGTTCAGTTCGATCTGTCCCTTGTCGTCCCTGTTCGAGGCTCCCCCTTCGGGAATCCACCGGCGGGCAGCGAGCAGATTCCAGATCTCGCTCTGGATCGCTTCGATCTCGCGCTCGCCGTCAAGCACGCAGACCGACATCTCCTCGCCGATTCGCGAAGAGGCG
>JABDJQ010000239.1 GCA_013002425.1 Gemmatimonadota bacterium | reverse complement strand
GGGGGGGCGGGCGAGGCGGGCCGGGGGCGTTCGAGTGGACGCTTTTCGAGATACTAGCGCAGCAGCGTGATCTTTGCAGTCTGCGATTGCGCACCACCTGACAGTTGCAGGAAGTGGACGCGGGGGCACACGTCGAGGCAATGTCGGTTTCCGGTCGCTGCGCGGCGCCGGTTCCCCGCAGCCTGAGCCCCGTTGGAGGGCCGGGCAATGACGACAGAGCTGATCGGGCTTATCACCGCGGCACGACAGGGCGAAGGCGAGGAGAAGCCGGCGCCAAGCAGGGCGAAAGCGAGGAGAAGCCGCGCATCGACCCGGAACCAGTCACTCCCCGGCTACGTCCGCCTTCGCGCCCGGAACGTCCCCGCCACGCCGGCGACAATGAGCGCGGTGCCGGCGAGCGTCCACGCCGTTACGTTTTCGCGCAGGACGAGCCAGCCGAGAAAGACAGCGACGACGGGATTCACATACGCGTACGTCATCACGATGCTCGCGGGCAGCAGGCGCAGCGCCTTCATGAACGACGTGTACGCGAGTACCGAGCCGAACAGCACGAGGTACCACCAGGAGAACCACGCGGTGCGGGAGGGATCGGGGGCGGGTTCGCTCTGGATCAGCGCGACGGCGAAGAGCGCCGCGGCTCCGAAGAGCATCTGTATCCCGGCGCCGGCGGACGGCGCGACGTCGAGCTTGTTCCGCTGATAGTAGAGCGAACCGAGCCCCCAGAGGATCGGGGCAACGAGAAGGGCGACAACGGAAAGGGCGTCGGTCTCACCATGAGGATCCGATAACACCGGGTATGTCAGTACACCCAGTCCGATGAAGCCCAATACGAGCGAAAGAACGAGAAGCACGGTCGGCGCCTTGCGATCGAGAATCGACTCGGCGATCGCGACCCAGATCGGCATCGAGCCGACGAGAAGCGCGGCGTATCCGGACTCGGCGCGCTGCTCGGCCCAGACGACGAGACCGTTCCCGCCGAGGCAGAGCATCACGCCCGTGATCGCGAGCACGCGCAGTTCACGCGCCGTGAGCCGAACGCGCTGGCGTTTGATCATCGCGAACGCGAGCAGCATGAGCCCGGCGGCGAGAAACCGCGTGGCGCCGAAATAGAACGGCGGAAAGCCGGCTTCGGCGGCCACGCCGAGGCGAATCGCGAGGTACGTGCTCCCCCAGACGAAATACACGACCATCAGATACAGAAAGCCGGTCATCGGAGGGGTCGCCTCGCCGACAACGGATCCCGGGCGACTGTCGGGCGCCGGGCCGCCCAGGCTTTCGTTTCGAATGCACGCTTCATCACGCATGTCGCGGACTCCAGGGGGGATTCGCTTGCGGGAAAGACGTCCGCTCTGAAAAAAAGACGCATGACGTTCTCTCCGTCGGGCTTTATCTCACCGACACTTCGAGAGTAAAATGGCGGAAGGGTACGAGACCATCGAATAGAATTCTCTCTCATGCCCATTTCTCGAGATTTTCCGAATCTTGTTCACAGTTTGCGGCCCCAGACGAATCTTAATCGTCATGGCCGCCCAAAAGGGAAGCAAATTCAATGATCTACGACAACATCCTGCAGGTCGTCGGCAACACGCCCGTCGTTCGTTTGAACCGAGTGGGACGTGATCTCGGCGCGGAACTCTACGGTAAGTGCGAATTCCTGAACCCGGGCGGCAGCGTGAAAGACCGCATCGCCGTTCGCATGATCGAGAATCTCGAGAAGTCGGGCAAGCTGAAACCGGACACCACACTCATCGAGCCGACATCGGGCAACACGGGCACCGGCCTCGCGATGGCGGCCGCCGTGAAGGGCTACAAACTCATTATTACGATGCCCGAAAAGATGAGCCAGGAGAAGCAGACGGCGATGGAACGCCTCGGCGCCGAAATCATCCGCACCCCCACCGAAGCCGCGCACGACGATCCCGCCTCGCTGCTCGGCGTCGCGAAACGGTTGAACGAGGAGATCGAGAACTCGATCATCCCCGACCAGTACGCGAACGTCGACAATCCCGACGCCCACTACCATGGAACGGGCAAGGAGATCTGGGACGACTTCGGCGACTCGCTCGACATGGTCGTGATGACCGCGGGCACCGGCGGCACGATTACGGGAGTCGCGAAGTATCTGAAGGAGAAGAACCCGAAGATCATCGTCGTCGGCGTCGATCCCGAAGGTTCGATCCTGGGCGGGCGCGACGAAGTGAAGACGTATCAGGTCGAAGGAATCGGCTACGACTTCATCCCCGACGTGCTCGACCGGAGCCTCGTCGACGAGTGGATCTACTGCAACGACGAAGACAGCTTCCGTGTCGCGCGCGAGTTGATCGAGAAAGAGGGGCTGCTGATCGGCGGCAGTTCGGGCTCGGCGGTGTGGGCGATGATGGAAGCGGTGAAGCGCCACCCCGAAGTCAAAAAGGCGATCACGATCCTGCCCGACTCGATTCGCAATTACATGTCGAAGTACGCGACCGACAAATGGATGACGGAGCACGGG
>JABDJQ010000228.1 GCA_013002425.1 Gemmatimonadota bacterium | reverse complement strand
GAACGAATACTTCGTACTCATGCTCGGCGCGGGACTCGCGGCATCGGTGATCGAAGAGTCGCCGCGCAGCGTCAAGAACGTGCTCGGTTTCGGAGCCTACGTGATCGCCGCATTCAAGGAAACGCTGCTCCGAAAGCGTTCGCTCTATCGCATTGCACTCGACGCCCGCCCGCCGATCTCCGTTCGCGGGAGTGCGCTCTTCGTCGTGAATCTCGGGCGGCTTCCGGGCCGGGAGATCGGCATCGCGCCTGATGCGAGCGGCCGCGACGGTCTCGTCGATATCGTCGTCATCAAGACGAAGACGCTGTTCCATTCCGCGGCGGTCTTCGCACAGTTGCTGATCGGCAGGCGTCCCGACTATCATCAGTATCAAAGCCACCGCGCGTCAGACGTTCAGATCGAGAGCCGCCGCCCCGAATCCGTGCAACTCGACGGCGATCTGGCGGGCAAAACGCCGGTGCGCGTGCGCGTGCTGCCGGGCGCGGTCCGCGTGTTCATTTCCCGCGACGTGATCGCGGATATTTAGGAGGGTCGAATGCCCACGATCGATTTCAGTGAGGTCGCCGGTCATCTGATGCATCTGGGTATCGCGTATCTTCTCGCGCTCCCTCTCGCGCTCGACCGCGAAAAGGAGAAGCGGAGCGCCGGCCTTCGCACGTTCCCGCTCGTCGCGATCGGCGTCTGCGCATTCATGCTGACAGGGCTCTCGTTCTTCGAGGGGGAAGAGGCGCGCGCCCGTCTCGCGCACGGGCTGCTGACGGGGATGGGCTTTATCGGCGGCGGCGCCATTCTCCGCCGCGGCGATCGGGTGGCGGGTACGGCCACCGCGGCGAGTCTGTGGAATACGGGCGGCATCGGGATGGCAGTTGCGATGGACCGCTACGAAATCGCCGTCGTGCTTGCGCTCGTCAGTTTCCTGACACTTCGTTACATTTCCCGCATCAAGAGGGAAGTGCCGGAAAAGAGAACGGAGAGCTAGCGCTTCGTTACTTCGATTTCATTGCGTACGTGCAGAACGGGCGACTGCCGGGCGATTTCTTCCGCGGCTTCTCTGCAGGTCGTGTCCGGCACCTGTCCCGAGAGAACCACGGTGTCGTTATTGACCGAAACCTGAATCGAAAGTTTCCCCAGATCGTGCCTGCGGAAAAGACGCCGCCTGATCGAGTGCGCAATCGCCTGGTCGGTCGTTTCGGCGGCGCGGTCGACGATGATCAAATTGCGAACGGAGCGCACTCCGCGTAGTCGGAGAGATACCCGTTCCGCCGTGGAACGCTCTTCCTCCCGGAGCACGTTTCCGTTCAGAGTGACTTCGCCGTTCCTCACCGAAACCGTGATCGTCTCCTTGCGCAGGTCGGCATGAGCTTCGAGCGCCGTACGCACATACTCAGCCACTTTCCTGTCCGGCGTGATCTGTTCCGGTTCGACGACAAGGGCGTTTACGACTCCCTGCACACCGGGGATTGACGCCGCCAACTGTTCTGCCGCCAGTTTCCGGGTGTATGTCGTTACCGCGCCTCGCAGAAACACGAAGCCCCCGGTGGCCGAGGCTCGGATCATCTCTCCGCAGAGGCGTTCGTCCTCCCGCAGGGCCTCGGTTACTTTCCGACTCAGCGTCCGGTGCACGATGTCATTCACCGCCTGCGGGGAGCCGGGGGATCCTGCGGGTCCTTCCGTCTCTTCGGCGGCGGACCGGGAATCGGCGGATTCGGTTCCCCCGGTATCGGTTTGGGCGGCTTGCGCGGTTCTTTCGGCTTCGGCGGTACCTTGCCCGGTTTCGGACGTTCCGGTGTTTTTGCATCCATCTTCTCAGCTCCTCGCTCAGATCGGTGTTCCGATGCTCCAGTTACGCGGCCTTCCGTAGAAAGCGTACAGCCGCTCGACGTATTGGTGATCGATCGCGGTACTCTCGTCATACTCCGGGCTCTCTTCGATTTCCTTGCGCGACAGCCCCATGACGATGCGGCGGTCGGCCCAGGAGATGCCTTCGACCCAGTCGGGATCAATCAGCACCTTCCTGCCCGGCAGCCAGTGATTCGTGTCGACTACGAGCAGGCGGACCTTGAAGTCTTCTTCGCTCACGATCACGTCGTGTGCGCGGCCGATCGAGCCGTCCCGGGCTTCGATACCGTACCCCGTCAGTTCGTCGAGGCTCCGAAGGTGCGGTTCCTGATCGCCGATCACCCCGGCCGCATTCGGGGGCAGAGTGAGGATCGGCGCGCCGGCCGGCGAAAGCATCACGTGCGGCCAGTTCATTGCGAGGTTCCGCTCGAACTCCTTGCGAAGGGAGACCGGCAGGTGTTCGCGAACCGACGGGCTGTCTTCCACGCCCCGCTTCATGAGGTTAACCGATACACGGCGGCGCTCGTCATCGATATGATCGATCGCGGCTGGTGCGATCAGTACGCGGCGGCCCGGAAGCCACTGTCCGGTATCGACCATGACATAGCGTACACACCAGTTTGCGCCGTCGAGAAAGAAGTCGCGGACCGAACCGATCGATCCGTCGCGCGCTTCGATTCCGTACCCGCGGATGCGATTCAAGTTGCGTAACATGTCCGCGACCTCCCCCTATGCCGCTTTTCCGAGCGTTCGCATCACGAACGAAGCGATCAGCAGGATCATGAACACGAAGAACAGAATCTTGGCGATCCCGGCGAACGCTACGGCGAAGCCGCCGAATCCGAAAACGGCCGATACGAGTGCGAGAAGAAAGAAAGTAAGTGCCCAACCCAACATGATGGTCTCTCCTTTGGTTCGAGTGATTGATTGCGGTCTGAACAGAATGATTTGCAAGGGGCGTGCCGGAACGCGTGAAA
>JABDJQ010000195.1 GCA_013002425.1 Gemmatimonadota bacterium | reverse complement strand
CTCGGAAACCGATGATCGTGCGAACGCGCCTCAACTACGGCGCGGCGAATCCGGGTCCGGGGGGCACGGCCGAATGGGGCGAGGTCGAAGACGACCTGATGATCAACTTCTTCGAAGACTTCGACATCGGGCGCCACGGCGAAGCACCGTACATGGGAATGGGCGGGTGGGTCGTTGCCGGCGACGTTCCGCCGTGTCTGAACCGCGGCGTCTTCGAAATGGCGCGCGCACCGCATCCGCCGATGTTCGAGGAGTGCACCGGCGTGTTCGAATCCACGATCCGTATGGGCACGCCGACAATGGACTTCACGGAGTACACGAAAGCGACGCTCGATTTCTTCTACTGCCATGACGTCGTACAGCCGTGCGGCCCGTTCACGATGGACGCCTGCCGCGTGGAGTATCGCGCGGGCGGCATCCTGATGGGGAGCGATCCGATTCCGTTCGGCGGCGGCCGCTTCACGAAAGATCTGTCGTTCCTGTGCGGCAAGAAAGACATCATCATCGACTTCGTCAGTGAAGCCGACGATCAGGGCTTCATCGGCATCGATGACATCATCGTCTTCGCCTTCGACGACGAAGGCCCGGTCGCGCTGGCCGCTCCGACGATCGGCGCCGCGATCAACGGCGCGGGCGAAACATCGGTCACGCTCGACTGGACGGCTGTCGACGAAAACTCGTCGATGACCCCGACCTACAATCGTGTTGCGAACAACTACGAAGTACGTTTCTCGTCGACGCCGATCACGAGCGCGGCCGAGTATTTCGCCTCGCAGCCGGTGACCCCGCAGGACACGCCTGGCGGCTATCTCGGCACCCCGAAAGCTCCGGGCGGCGCCGAAACGCTCACGTTCCGCGTCCCGACCGGATTCGGCACGCGTTACGGCGCGGTTCTCGTCGGCGATGAAGTGCAGCACATCGCCGGCCCTGTCGCATCCGCGGCGAACCCGCCGATCGCCACGACGGGCGTCAACGTCACGTCGCTCGGCGACACGTGCGAAGCCGCGGGTGACACGGTCTACCTGGACTTCACGGTCGCCAACACGGGGACCTCGTTCGATACGTATTCGCTCTGCCCGGTCGCGACCGACACGACCGACTGGCTCTTCCTGTTCGACGACAACGGCTTCGAACGCACGAAGCTGCTGCTCGGCCTCGCGCCGGGTACGAACAGCGTCGTAACCCTCAAGGTCTGGATTCCGTTCACGGCCTCGGCCGGCGACACGAACTGCGTCGATCTCGAAGCGACCTCGTCGAACAACTTCTTCACGTTCGCGAAAGACACGGGCAAGATCATCGTGAAGCAGAACCCGACCGGTGTTGCCGGGGGCGAAACAATCGAGCCGATCATTCCGGGTCTCGCGGTCACGGGTTCGAATCCGTTCATTCGCAACACGCAGGTTCGTCTGTCGCTTCCGAAAGCGCAGCCGGGCGCGGTGCGAGTTTACAACCTGGCCGGTCGCATCGTGCGCACGCTTGCCGAAGGCACGCTCGACGCGGGCGTGCAGAACATCACGTGGGACGGCCGGAACGAAGCGGGGCTGCCCGTATCGTCGGGTGTCTACCTGATGAGGCTCGAAACCGAAAAGCTGACCGATACGCAGCGCGTGGTGCGGTTCAAGTAAACGCGATTGCGCCGTTTGCAAACGACCCGGAGGGCAAAGCGCTCTCCGGGTCGTTTCATGTTCGCACGACGCCCGGTGCGCCCGGGGCTCCCCACGCTCGACATTGCAAGCGTTTCGTTCTTATATTAGTGGCGAATCGAGATGGAACGTCCGGAGAGGAGCGCAGTAAGATGGCGATCGGATTCACAGCGAGGCGCAGGAAGACTTACCGTCATTCCCGTTCCACCGACAAGATCGTGAAAGCGCTCGGCATCCTGCTTCTGGCACTCTTGCCCGCATGCGAGGAACCGCGCGAGAGCGCAGGCTCAACGGAAGCCGCAGAAACAGCGGGCGCCGCAGACGCCGCTGTCGAATCCGATCAGTAATTTAATACGAGCGATTTGAACGAGATGAGCGGCGGAGAAAACAAGACGACCGCATCTGTTCCCGTCTCCCGGGTCGTCGACGGCCTGAACGATCTCACGTTCCGTCTGTATCGCGCGATCCCGCCCGGCGCCGGAGGCAATCTGTTCCTGTCG
>JABDJQ010000168.1 GCA_013002425.1 Gemmatimonadota bacterium | reverse complement strand
TCGAAGAACCGCTCGGATAGAGCCCGCGGAACGGCGACTCGAAGTCCTGGAGCTCGGCGTAGGGGCCTTTGAGCGAATACGTTCCCGCCGTCAGGTCGATATCCTTCAGCGTCCGCGACTGGCGCTCTGCATCGAGCGAGGCGTTCGTCGCATCGTTCCCGTCGACGTACTGGCCGCCGTACGAAACGCCCGCGGTCGAGAGCGGGTCGCCGTCCCATACAAAGCCCGAGCCGTCGACCGGCGCGTAACACGCGATATTCCTCTTCGCCAGTACCACGCCGGTCTGCGCATCGATCATCACTTCCCATTCGCCGTTCGGACCGGTCGCGCTGTGCAGCACGACGCGATGCGCGAGATGATCCGTCGCGCCCTTGCGATAGATCACGAGGTCGTTCGTTTCGTGCGTGGGTACGCCCGTCATGCCGAGTGACTGCATGGCCCCGAGCTTCGCGTCGGCCGCCGGAATCGCGGGCGTCACGCTCGCGACGGACACGTTCGGCTTCGCTTCGTTTACGACGAAGGTCACCGTGTCGTTCCGGTCGAGCGTTACGGCGACTTCTCCGCCGTGTACCGGCACGCCCCGATACGTCTGGCGAAAGCGAACGACGTTCCCGGCGAAACCGGGGCGCGTCATGTGATGCGCGAGTTCCTGATCGACGTCGCCGAGCTGAAACGCCGCGCGCTCGTCCGCGAGATACTGCCGCGCCTGGGCTTCGGGCGCGAGACCCGCCTGCATCTGCACGCCGGCGTTGAAGATCGTGCGCACGACGCCGGACCCCTCTTCGATCTCGGCGTTCCCGAGCAGATACCGCGGCGCGGCCGGTTCGCTCTCGAGCGCGGCTTCCGCCCCGATCGGAGCGCGTTTCGCGTCGGCCGCAGTGGACAGGAGGGCGGAAAAAGCGCAAATCACCATGAAACCGCATGCGCGGCGCAGGCTGAACGGCATAATGAAACCTCTCTTATATGTACTGGGAGCGGGAAACAACATCCCTGGAGACACCCCAGTATACCACAAACGGATCAAAACAGGGATAAGGCGCCCGGCGGCGCCCCACCAGAAATCCCCCCTGCGCCTTCCCCTTGCAACCGCCCCCCGATCCCCCGATACTGGCGGAATGATCACGCGCGCCAGGCTTCACGAAATCATCTTCGAGGCGGACACGCCGCTCGGGAAGGCGTTCGACGTCGTTCTGCTGGTCGCGATCATGCTGAGCGTGACGGCGGTCTGTCTCGAGAGCGTGTCGTCGATTCGAGAGGACCACGGGGTTGCGCTTCGGATCACGGAGTGGACGTTCACGATCCTGTTCACGATCGAGTACGTGCTGCGGCTCGTTTCGGTGCGTCGGCCGCTTCATTATGCGGTGAGCTTTTTCGGGCTCGTCGACCTGCTTTCGATTCTCCCGACGTATCTCAGCGTGCTGTTTCCGGGCGCGCAGTCGCTGCTCGTCATTCGTGCGCTGCGATTCCTGCGCATCTTCCGCGTGCTGAAGCTCGCGCATTTCAT
>JABDJQ010000140.1 GCA_013002425.1 Gemmatimonadota bacterium | reverse complement strand
CGACAGGCCCGAGGGCGAAGGAGAAGACAATGGGCGAAAAAGGAACGCTCCGACTGAAGACCGGGCTTGCCGAGATGCTGAAGGGCGGCGTCATCATGGATGTCACGAACGACGATCAGGCGAAGATCGCCGAGGACGCGGGCGCCACGGCCGTAATGGCGCTCGAGCGCGTGCCCTCGGACATTCGTCGGGACGGCGGCGTGGCGCGCATGTCGGATCCTCTCATGATCCGCGCGATCCAGAAGGCGGTTTCGATCCCAGTGATGGCGAAAGTGCGGATCGGGCATTTCGTCGAAGCGCAGATTCTCGAGACGCTGAACGTCGACTTCATCGACGAAAGCGAAGTGCTGACGCCGGCCGACGAAAAATTCCATATCGACAAGCACGCGTTCAAAGTGCCGTTCGTCTGCGGTTGCCGGAATCTCGGCGAGGCGCTTCGGAGAATCGGTGAGGGCGCGGCGATGATCCGCACCAAGGGTGAAGCGGGTTCGGGCGACATCGTGGAAGCGGTGCGGCACATTCGCGCGGTCGTTTCGGGCATCAAGCGTCTCACGATGCTGGGCGACGAGGAGCTCATGACGGAAGCGAAAGACCTCGGCGCGCCTTACGAGCTGCTGCGCATGGTCGCGAAAGAGGGGAAGCTCCCCGTGCCGAATTTTTCCGCGGGCGGAATCGCGACGCCGGCCGATGCCGCGCTCGTGATGCAGCTCGGGGCCGAAGCCGTATTCGTGGGCTCCGGTATCTTCAAATCAGAAGATCCGTCGTCCCGCGCCAGGGCGATCGTGAAGGCCGCCACGCATTACCGCGATCCCGAGATCCTCGCGCAGGTGAGCGAAGGGATCGGACAGGCGATGCGCGGACTCGATGTCGCGAAACTTCCCGAAGAGGAGCTTCTGCAGACACGTGGCTGGTAACACTTCACGCGTCGGCCTGCTCGCGCTTCAGGGCGCGTTCGACGCCCACGGGCGTCTGCTTCGCACGCTCGGCGCCGAGACGACCGAAGTGCGGCTTCCGGCGCAACTGGACGATATCGACGCGCTGGTGCTTCCGGGCGGGGAATCGACTACACTTCTGAAGCTGATCGACGCGTTCGCGTTCGAAGAACCGCTGCGTGCGTTCGTGCAGTCCGGGCGGCCCGTGCTCGCCACGTGCATGGGCGTCATTCTGCTCGCGGAGAACGTGACGAATCCGCCGCAGCGCAGTTTCGGGCTGCTGCCGGTCGACGTGGAGCGCAATTCGTACGGCCGCCAGGTCGAGTCGTTCGAAGCGCGGTCGAGTTTCGCGGGGGAGACGTTCGATCTCGTGTTTATCCGCGCGCCGCGCATCACGCGCACGGGACCCGGCGTCGAGACGCTGCTCGAACACGGGGGCGATCCGGTTCTCGTTCGCCACGGGAACATTCTCGCCGCGACGTTTCACCCGGAGCTCGGCGAATGCACGGCGATCCACCGCCTCTTTCTCGAGATGGCGAAACAGAGCGGGCGGCTTTCTCGCGCACGCACGGGGGCCTGATGACGATCCGCATTCTTTCACGACTGTTCGTTTCGCTCTGCTGCGCCTGCGCCCTGCTGACCGCCGGCGTCGCGATCCCGTCGAAGAGCGTCGCGCAGGAAACCGTCGTGAACGACGGCACGATCGCGGCCGAACTCGACGCACAGAGCGATCTCGAAATCGAACAGCGCCTGGTCGCGACGTTCTCGCGCATCGAATCGCTGAACGGTGTTTCTGTCGAAGTGCGCGTCGGCGTGGTTCGTCTGACGGGCGAAGTGCTGACGGCCGGCGCGCTCCAGCTCGCGGCCGATCTCGCGGGCCAGGTCGAAGGCGTGGTCGCGATCGAGAACGAGATCAAGCAGTCGCGCTCGATCGAGCGCAGGCTTCGTGCGGCGCTCGGCGAACTCGAAGACAGGGGCTGGGGCGCGGTCAGCGCGATCCCGCTCCTGATCGTCGCGATCCTGCTCGTCGGGCTCTTCGTGATGCTCGGCCGGTTGCTCACTTCGTGGGAACCGCTCTACCGCTGGACGACGGACAACGTGTTCCTGCGCGATCTCGTCCGCCGCGCCATCCATCTCGCCGTAATCCTGACCGGCGTGCTGCTGGCGCTCGAACTGCTGGACGCCACGGCCCTCGTCGGCACCGTGCTCGGCGCGGCCGGCGTCGCGGGCCTTGCCATCGGTTTCGCGTTTCGCGACCTCGTGGAGAACTACATCGCGAGCGTTCTCTTGAGCCTGCGACAACCCTTCGCGCCGAATGACCACGTGCTGATCGAAGGGCACGAGGGGAAGGTCGTGCGGCTCACTTCGCGCGCCACGATTCTGATGACGTTCGACGGCAACCATGTCCGCATTCCGAACTCGACCGTGTTCAAGTCGACCATCGTGAACTTCTCGCGTAAAGACGAGCGGCGCTTTCAGTTCGACCTGGGCCTCGGCAACGAGGAAGACATCACGACCGCCCAGGCGCTCATTCGCGAAACGCTTGCGGGAATCAACGGCATCATGCACGACCCGGAACCGTTCACGCTGGTGCGCGAACTCGGCGATTCCACCGTGAACCTGCGCATTTTCGCCTGGGTCGACCAGCAGAAAGCGGACTTCGGCCGCACCCGGAGCGAGGCGATTCGTCTCGTGAAGGAAGCGTTCGACCGGGCCGGAATCGCGATGCCCGAGCCGATCCAGCGCGTCCTGCTCGAGCGCGTGAAACCCGCGCCCGAAAGTGCCGCCGACACGCGCGCGCCCGCGGCGGGAGGCGCGGCGCCGGACGCCGG
>JABDJQ010000127.1 GCA_013002425.1 Gemmatimonadota bacterium | reverse complement strand
GCGTAAGCGCGCCCATGTCTTAACTGCGGGAGCGGTCTCCTCCGCAGGCAATCTGGAGCACGATCGGGACGAGAAAGATGGCGATGACGGTCGCGGCGAAACGAAGAAGTGATCGGAAGGGACGCTTCATACGCTTACCATAACATGTCAGTTGCGGCGAGGATCCGGTGTACTCCAGCCGACAAGATACGCCGACACGCGCCAGTAGCCGTAGTGATCGCCCTCTTTCGGACGCACGTTTTCGATGTCGAAAGTGAGCGAGTGCTCGCCTTCACCGAGTGCCTCGGTCACGTCGACGGTCACGGGCTCGACCCGGTCGCCGGGGCACCATCCGCTGCGGTCGAAGTCCGCGGACCAGCTCCCTTCGAACCACCGCCTGCAGTACGGATTCACGTCGCGGAAATTCCTGCAGTCGGCGCGCCACGGCTTGAACCGGTGCACCTCCTCGCCGTCGATGCGAATCACGTTCCACTTCGAGACGAATTCGTCGGCGCCGCTGCCGTCGGTGCAGTGCCCGCTCACGAGGTAGTAGAGCGTCACGCGTTCGTCTCCGCCCGCGATGCTGACGCTCGCCGCACGCGGGCCGCTGGCCAGCAGCTCCGCCGTCATGTTCTGCTCGTAGAACACGGGCTTCACCCAGGTCGGCGGGCGGTTCTCGAAGCCGTCGAGCCACGGCTCCATCCACGCAGGCGTTTCTTCTTCCTCGACCGGCGCGAACGTCAGTGAGAAGTCGATCTTCCAGGCCGGTGTCACCCAGGTATCGATGAACGCCCGGATCGTGCACGCTCCGCGCAGCAGCGGCGCGTGATGCGAAACGTCGACTTCGTGATCGGTCATGCCGCCGTATGAAGTGACAAACTTGATGATCTCGACGGGCGGCCCCTGTTCGGGCACGAGTTGCACGTTCCCCGCGCGATCCCATTTGTCGTACACGGCAGCCACGTCGTTCGGAATGGGATGAATCGTGACGCGGGCCGTGATCTTCTGCGGACCGACCGGCGCGCCGAGATCGATCGAGCGCGAGATTGCGCGACCGTTCTCCGACGCGGTTACGATCGGCGTGTCGTAGCGTTCGGGCTCGTCGGGTGTGAAATGGATGTGATTCCGGTAGAAGACATGAACCGTGTAAGGGCCGAGGCTCGTAGACGGCCCCGCGGCGGCGCTCGCCCCGGCGCCGAGAAGACAGAGGGCGGCTAACGTGAGTTTCATCGGGTCTCCATAGGGTTTGTGGCCGAACCCGGGCGTTGCGTATGATAACCCCCGGACACCGGGCGAATCTATTCGAATGAATAGACTCGATCAAAGCCCGGTACTGCTGGCAGGCGCCGGTTCGGGATTTCCGACCGGCAGTACGAGAAAAACCGGAGGAAAGCATGAAAGCGGAAAAGAAAGACATCACGCCCGTCTGCCCGCACTGCGAGCAACGGGTCGAGAAGCTGGTCGTGGTGAAGAACGGGTGGTTCACCGACTACCGGGTCTACTGCTGTCCATATTGCGAGAAGATCGTGGGAGTGAACATGAAGCTCAGCTAGGTTACGGATTAGCGCAAAATCTCACATTTCTTGTTCGGTTCCCCTTCGCAGCGTGTTTCCCGTTTGAAACACCCGCATGCGAAGGAGGAATCACATGCAATTCCGACAGCGATCCATCAACCGGCCGAACGGCCCGGTGTCCCCCGCAGGGGGTCTCCACCTCGTTCTTATTACTCTCTCGCTTCTCTGCCTGGCGGCCCTCGGATCGTCCGCGCCAGCATGGGCGGATTTCCCGATCGTGGCCAGCTCCGACACGACGGAAACGAGCGAGTGTGTCGCCTGGAACAGTGTCCGGCAGGAGTACTTCGTCATCGTTCAGCGCGCGGCGGCGCCGGTCGGCATCTACTACTATGAAGCGCGCCGGCTCGACCGCAACGGGGTTTCGGTCGCCGCGCCCGTCATACTTCCGCTTTCGTTCGTCTATTCGAGACCGAATGTCGTGCACGATCCGGCTCGCGACGAATACCTGCTGGTCGCCGTGAACAGCGGCGCCCTGGGTGGCGCGGGCATTGACGCGATTCGCCTCGACGGCGCCGGCGCGCTGCTGTCGACCGCGCTTGCGATCCCGGGCGAGTTTCACGCGCGCTACCCGTCGAGCCGGCCGGACGTCGCGTACAACTCGATCGGCGACGAATATCTCGTAGCCGCCACGATGGATACGGGAACCGCGACCGGATATCGCGACATCTACGCGCGCCGGGTCTCGGGTACGGGAACGCCGCTCGGCTCGACGATCAACATCACGAGCGGCCCATTTACGAACATCAGCAACCCGGCGCTCGCGTATGCGCCGATCGTTTCGGGGGAGACGCCGACCGGACGCTACATGCTCGTGTTCGACTGGGCGACCTCGGGGTGGGCGAAGATGCTCGACTCGGACGGGGATCCGATCGCGACGCTCTGGAACTGTCAGCAGCAGACCCCGTTCGAGGCGACCGTGCCGGTCGACTGGGGGACGGAGACAGGCGACGTAAGACGCCCCGATGTCGCGTACGGTGTTGTCGACGGCGTGGAGCAGTTCTTCGTCGTATGGGAGGACAACAACAATACGTCGCCTATCGATGATCAGGTCGAGTGGACCGGCATATGGGGGTGCCCGGTCGACGCGAACGAACTCGTTTACTGCTCGGGTCTGACGGGCGCTGTTCCCGTCAGCAAGATCTGCAAACACTGGAACCTGCCGCTCACGGATCCGTGGCTGCCGCAGGTCGACTTCGACTCTTCGAACGAAAGCTGGCTCGTCGCGTGGCGCGAAACGGGGTCGTCAGACCCGTGTAACTTCGGCGGTGATCGCTACTATCATGTCCGCGCGAACTATGTCGACGACTACACCGTCTATCCGCCGAACGACAACGAAGTGCTGTCGCGGACGACCGGCGTCGAACCGGGCGTCGAAGATCCGATGCATCCGGTGATCGCGTGCGCGGGGAACGGGTCCGCGCTCGTCGCATGGGATGACGATCGTAATGCAGGCGCGACGCAGTACCGCGATATCTACGGCGCCGTGTTCGCTCCCGAAGCCGCGCTGACGGACGTCGCAACACCCGCGGTTCAAGGCGCCGACGTAACGCACGGCGTCGCGTGGGGAGACATGGACGGCGACGGCGACCACGACCTCTACGTATCCAACTGGTTCGGGCCGAACCGCCTGTTCCGGAACGACGCGGGTACGCTGGCGGATGTTTCGAGCGCGCCGACCGAAGACAACGGTCTCGGCTTCGGCGTTGCGTGGGGCGACGCGGACGGCGACGCGGACCTCGATCTCTATCTCGTGAACGACGGCGCGAACGCGCTCTTCGGAAACACGTCCGGCGTGTTCAGCAACGTGACGGCGGGCGACCTCGGCGACGCGGGCGTGGGCCTCGGAAATTCATGGTGCGACTACGATCGCGACGGCGATCTCGATCTCTATCTCGCGGTGACCGGCGGGGCGAACCGGCTGCTCCGCAACGACGCCGGTACGTTCCACAATGTCGCGACCGGTTCGCTCGCCGACGCGGGCGACACGTACGCCGCGGTCTGGGGCGACTACGACGACGACCGCAATCCCGACCTGTATCTGGCAAACGCGGGCGCGTCGCCCAACAAGCTGTTGCGCAATCAGGGGGACGGCACGTTTGCGGACGTCACGCCGGCCGTGCTGGCGCACACCGGGGAGGCGCGCGGCGCAAGCTGGGCGGACTACGACGGCGACGGCGATCTCGACCTCTACCTCGCGAACAACGCGGGCGCAAATGCGCTTTTCGCGAATCTCGGCGGGGGCAGTTTCGCCGATGTCGCCTCCGGCCTCGTCGCCGACGCGCTCGACTCTCACACGCCCGCGTGGGCTGACTACGACAACGACGGCGACCTCGATCTCTATCTGACGAACTTCAACGGCCCGAACCGTCTGTTCCGGAACGACGCAGGCTCGCTGACCGATATTGCGGCCTGGCCGTACGACGAACCGGGCGCGACCGGCGGCGCGGCCTGGGCCGACGTTGACGACGACGGCGATCTCGATCTGTTCGCGGTCAACTCGTTCTGGCAGCCGAACCGCATGTTCCGAAACGAACTGTTCAGCGCGAATCACTGGCTCCAGATCGATCTGGTCGGGACGTCGTCGAACACGTTCGGTGTCGGCGCCCGCATTCGTACGATCGAGGGCGGCGCATCCCGGATCCGTGAGATAACCGCCGGGTCCGGATTCTGTTCGATGAACTCGCTGACGGCGGAATTCGGTTTCGGCACGATCGTGGAGCCGTTGCCCGCGATCGATACGGTGGAAGTGCTCTGGCCGAGCGGCATCGTGCAGCACCTGTACGACGTACCCGCGAACCAGCGCATCACGATCGTCGAATCGAACGCGGTCGATGTCGCTTCGGGATCGTCACCGCGCCGCGCGCATGTATTCCCGAACGCGCCCAATCCGTTCAATCCGACGACGAAGATCCGTTTCGACCTGCCCGTGCCGGCGCGCGTCGATCTCGCGGTTTACGATCTGGGCGGCCGTCTCGTGCGACGCCTGATCGCGGGCGAAACACGCCCGGCGGGTTCTCAGTCGGTCACCTGGGACGGACGGAACGAGCGTGGTGCTCCCGTGGGATCGGGTATCTATCATTACCGGTTCGAATCGCTCGATCTGGTGCGGGTCCATCGGATGAGCCTCATCCGTTGAGGCCGGGAATATCGAGATGAGAGTCCTTCGGCGAGACATCATGCGTCCATGTATAATGAGGGGGCAGGTGCCCTCTCGCATGGAGCTCGCCGATGGACCTCCCGCACTCCGAACGAAACGACGAAGTCTCCGACGCACGGCCGTTTCCCGATCTCGAATCGACTGCGGAACTCGTGGCGCAGATTCGGGAGGGCGACGGGCGTGCGCTCGATCGTCTGCTTACGCGCTATCTGCCGCGTATGAAGCGATGGGCGACGGGGCGCATACCCGGCTGGGCGCGCGACATGGGCGATACCGAAGACCTCGTGCAGGAAACGGTGATCGGGGTGCTCGGCCGTCTGGACGAGTTCGAAATGCGCGGGGAAGGCGCGCTCGGCGCGTATATGCGCCGCGCCGTGCTGAACCGTGTCCGCAATCGGGTGCGCGACCGGAAGACGAAGCCCCTTACGCGGGAGCTCGGGAGCGACCTGGCGGCCCGTCGCCCGTCTCCGCTCGAGGAGACGATCGGAAACGAGACGCTGCAGCGATACGAAGAGGCGCTTGCGAAACTGGCGCCGCAGGACGCCGAGGCCGTGCATTTGCGCGTCGAACTTCGTTATACGTATCGTGAAATCGCGGGCGCGCTCGGCAAGAACTCGGAAGATGCCGCGCGCATGACGGTTTCGCGCGCGCTCGTGAAACTCGCCGAGGAGATGGGATATGAACCGGGATCATGACCGGCTGTTCGATCTGGCGCGTCGCGCGGCGGATTGCGAAGCGACCGACTGGGAACAGGAAGAAGCCCGCGGGAGCGACGAGAAAGAGCGCCGGATCATCCGCGGCCTCCGCACGCTGTCCGATATTTCACAGTTTCACGCCGGATGGGGCGCCCCGCCTCCGCTCGCCCCGGGCGACACCTGGTCCGATTTCGAAGTAATCGAAGCGATCGCGTCCGGCTCCTTCGGCGCCGTCTATCGGGCGCACGATCGCAGCCTGGACAGGGAAGTGGCGCTCAAAATCGCACACCGGGCGGGTGACGACGTGCATGAGTCGTATGTCCGCGAGGCGAAGGCGCTCGCGCGTGTACGCCACGCCAACGTAGTCGTCGTGCACGGCGCCGATCGATTCGACGGACGTGACGGTCTCTGGATGGAGTACGTCGAAGGGCGGACGCTCGAAGACATCGTGAGAACCGACGGCCCGATGAGCGGTCCTGAGGCGGCACGCATCGCGCGCGACGTTCTGCGCGCGCTGGCGGCCGTGCACCAGGCCGGTCTCGTGCACCATGACGTCAAAGCGCGGAACGTCATGAGGGAATCGGGCGGCCGCATCGTGCTGATGGACTTCGGCCTCGGACGGGCCCCGGGAACGGTTCGCGACAACGAAGCGACGATCGGAACGCCGCTCTACATGGCGCCGGAGCAGCTTGACGGCGCCCCCCCGGCGCCCGCTGCCGACCTCTATGCGGTCGGCGTGCTTCTCTATTACATGATGACGCGCGAACATCCCGTCACGGGCGAGTCCGTTCGCGAAATCCGGCAGGCGCATCGACGCGGCGCGCTCGGTTCACTGCGCGACGAGAGGCCCGATCTCGATCCACGCATCGTATCGGTCGTCGAAAGAGCGCTCGCAAAAGACCCCGCCGATCGATACGGTTCCGCCGGCGAGATGGCAAGGGCGCTGGCCGAAACCGATGACGAAGACGGAATCGCGTCCGGCGATCCGGTCGTCACGAGTCAGGCCGCGGATCCGCAGGAACGGAGACGAGAACGTTCGTCCCGTCGTCCGCTTCTCTACGTTCTCGTATCCGCTTTTTGTCTGCTGACGGTTTTCGGAATACTGCAGCTGCGCGCCGCGGGCGGCGCCTACAGCCTGGAAGCGCAGCTTTATCGGGAGCGCGACGGCCGCGAAGAGCGCGTGGGATCCGGGGCGGTCGTGAGCCCCGGCGACGAACTGTATCTCGAGGTGCGCACGACCGAAGACCTCTACGTGTACGTCTTGAACGAAGACGAAAACGGGGAGTCGTACGTTCTCTTTCCGCTGCCCGGCTATGATCTGGCGAATCCGATTCGGGCCGGAGAGTCGCATCGGCTTCCCGGCAATCGAAGCGAGCGCGCCGTCAACTGGCAGGTGACGAGCGCGGGAGGCCGCGAGCATTTCATACTGATCACGAGCCCGCGCCCCGTGAGCGACGTGGAAGCCGCGATTGCAGATCTTCCGGCGAGCGAGTTCGGAAGGGAAGTCGAGTTCGCGCCGCTGCCCCGGGAGGCCGGGCGCCGTTTGCGGGGAATCGGAGGCGCGGTCGAAGCGCATCCGGGCACGGCGGTGCCTGTGCGGGATGGGAAAGACGGGTCGGCCGGCGAGGCGGGCAGTGGTCCCGTTGCCGGTCTCGTCGATCGACTGTCGCTCCGTGCCGAAGGCATTCGCGGCGTCTGGTATCGGGAAATCGTTCTCGAGTCCGCGCCATGAGTTTCGACACTCCTCTGCGATCCGCCGTCGCGTTCGCGTTCCCGATCCTGCTGATTGCCACATCTGTTCTTCCCGTACTTGCCGACCAGAACGAAGCGCCGGTCTTTCACGACGAAGCCATGATCGAACGGATCACGACGGCGATCATGGATCGGCGAGACAGCGAGGCCGACTCCCTCGCCCAGTTCTTCATACAGGAAGTTTCCGAGCGTACGGGAACGGAATCCCTTCTGTATGCCGACGCGATCGGACTGCTCGTAAAAGCGCGACTTTACGCCAACAGGAGCGCCGAGCCGGAAACGGAAGAGCTGGCGCGTACGGTTCTATCGATCAACGAGGAAGTGCACGGATCGGACAGTCCGGAGCTGACGCCGCCGCTGCTCCGTCTCGGACAGATATTCGAGCTGAAGAACGAGTATCCTGCCGCGATGGAGTACTTCGAACGCGCAGAGTCCATTCTCGAGAACGCAGGGGAGAACGAGGGCTCCCGCTACTCCGCGGTCCTCTATCGCATGGCCCGGGTTCGTCGTATGGAGGGAGACTACGGCGCCTCGCGCGCTCTTTACGAACAGTGCATCGGCGCTCTCGAGTCGGGTGACGCGCCGGATGGTTCCCGGCTGGCCCAGGCACTCTGGAGCTACTCGATTCTGCTGCGGCGCACCGGCGACTGGAGCGCTTCGGAAAGTGCTTTGCGTCGCGCCATTCGTCTCCGGATCGAGGAGTACGGTGAAACCCATACACAAGTCGCCGATCTCGAGATCAGTCTCGCGCACACGCTTCGGCAGCTGGCCCGTTACGGCGAAGCTCGTGCGCTGTACAGACACGCGATCGAGTCACAGGAGGCCGCGCTCGGCCCGGATCACCCCGACATCGTTCCCGGCCTGACGGGATACGCGAATCTCCTCTTCGAAATCAAGAGCTACGAGGATGCGGCTATCGCTTACGAGAGGATCGAGCGGATTCTGCGCGCGGCCGAAAACCCGGATCCGACGGATCTGGCCGGGACGCTGCACAACATAGGAAGCGTGCACATCGAGGCGCGCAACTATGACAAGGCGCGTGAGTATCTGGAAAGTGCTCTGTCGTTGTTCCAGGATACCTTCGGGCACGAACACGAAGAAGTGGTGAACACGATTCATTCGCTCGGCGTCGTGTTTCACAGTCTCGAAGACCACGAGAACGCGGAGCGGCGGCTTCGTGAAGCAGTCGAGCTGGCCGAGCGCAATCTGGGTGACAGCCATCCGAAAGTAATGCAGTGCAAAGACGATCTCGGTCACGAACTGCTGGCGCAGCGGCGCCTCGAAGAAGCGGAAGTCATCTTTCTGGAAACGCGCGCGAAACGGGAAGAGATCTTCGGGACCGCTCATCCGGCGGTCGCCGTCTCGCGCACGGGGCTTGCCCTGACTTCGGGAGCGAGCGGAGACACGGCAAGGGCAGTCGCGCAGGCGATCGAGGCGTCCGAAACACGTCGGCAGGTGATCCGGCTGGCCGCGCAGGCGCAGGCCGAACGCGAAGCTCTGAATTTCGCGACCGGACTGGACGGCGCCCCCGGGATCGCGGTTTCTCTGCTCGGATCGTCGTCGCCCGAGTCACTCGTGACCGATGTATGGGACGAGGTCATCCGCTGCAGGGGGCTGGTTCTCGAGGAAGTCGCGGTAAGGCGGAAGCGGGGCACGTTTCGTCATGGCGCGGCGAGCGCGGCATTGCATGACTCGTTGCAGGAAGCCGCACGATTTCTGTCCGAGATGGCGCTTCGCGGACCCGCCCGGGACGAGGAGATCGAAGATTATCGTCAGGCGATTCACGCGGCGCGCGCACGCAAGGAGAGCGCGGAACGCGAACTCGCCCTGCTGACGGGCGAGCCGCCCGGCGAAGCCGGCTCGACCGACACGGGTTTCGAAGAGACGGTTGGAAACGTCGAGAGCGATGTTGCTGTCGTTTCCTACCTGCTCCACCGGAAACCCGATTTCGCGAATGGGGCGCCGGGCGGCGTCTCCTTCGAAACGGCGTATACGGTTTTCGTCAAGCCCGCAGGGAGAGGAAATGCGATCGCGATCCCGATCGGGGCGCGCGGGGAAGTTGATCGCACGATCGAACTCTGGCGGCAGGCTCTGCTCGCGGGAAACGAGCGCGACTGTCGCAAGGAGAGCGAAGCGATCCGCGCCATGCTGTGGGATCCCGTCGCGGACTATTGCCGGAACGCGCGCGCGGTGCTCCTCGTACCGGACGGAAGTATAAACCTCGTCGACTTTCATGCGCTCCGCATGCCTGACGGGAAGTTCTGGATCGAACAGAACCCGGTTCTGCGGCTTCTTGCAACGGAGCGCGATCTGGCGACGGAAGAGAGCGCCGCGCGCGGGCGAGGACTTCTTGTCATGGGCGGTGCGGACTACGAAACCGCTTCGGAGGAGGACCCGGAGGTCGCCGGGGATTCGGGAACGGCGCGTCCGTTCTCGAACGCAGCCGCGATCGCGTCTCTGCGCGGAGGATGCGGCGCGTTTGACGAAATTCGTTTCGCGCCCCTGCCTGGCGCCGGGCGGGAAGCCGCGGACGTCGCCTCGGCGTGGAGATCGGCCGGCGGCAGCGCCGTTCTTCGAGAAGGTCGCGCGGCCTCCGAGTCCGCATTCAAGCGAGAAGCGCCTGGGAAACGCGCGATTCATCTGGCGACGCACGCGTTCTTCATCAGCGGCGAATGCAGCCCGCAGGAGGGGGCGCGCGGAATCGGCGGAACCGTGTGGTCCGATCGAGGGGAGACGAAACTCGATCCTCTGCTGCGAAGCGGAATCGCTCTCGCGGGCGCGAACCGCAGGAAGGAACCCGCGGGCGACGAGGAAGACGGCTCCCGGGGACCGGAAGAAGACGGCGTTCTCACGGCGGAAGAGATCGCGCTGATGGATCTTGCCGGTGTCGAGATGGCGATCCTGTCCGCCTGCGGTACCGGACTCGGCGAGGTGCGGCTCGAGGAGGGCATTCTCGGACTGCGTCGCGCGTTTCGAATGGCGGGCGTTCCGGCGCTCGTCTTCAGTTTGTGGGACGTCGGCGACGAGTTGTCCCAGCTCTGGATGCGACACTTCTATCGGGAGCTGGTCGAGCGCGCGGATCTTCACGAGGCGGCGCGCGCCGCTTCAATCGCGAGCCTGCAGGCGCGGCGCTCCGAAGGAAAGAGTGAGCTGCCGGTCTTCTGGGCGGGATATGTCGCGTCCGGCCCCCGCCGGATCGGTCCCGGGAACTAGAAACGGCGAGACACGCTTGCGAGGCTCCGGCCATGCGCTTTCAGCGACCACGCGCGGAGCAGCATTCCGAGGCCGACGAGCGCGACCGGCCCGACGTAGACGACCGCGACGTAGAACCAGTCGATCGTTTCCGCCTGGAGCGCGAAGAGCCCGGCGCCCAGATAGCCGAGCGCGGAGACGACGAGAACCACCATCCCGATGCCGATCGCGACCGTGTTCGAACGCGCCATCTGATACGGCGCCTTCATGCCCTTCTGCCGCGCGCGTATATACGCGAGCGCGATGAACACGTACGGAATGACGAGTGACAGTGACGTGAGGTCGTTCAGCAGGCCGATAAACGCTTCGGAACCCGAGGTGCCGGTCAGAATCGAAAGCAGCGGAATCAGCGTGATCAGGATTACGACGAGGGCCTGCGACCAGAGCGCCTGATGATGCGTGCCCTCTTTGTCGCGCCGCGTCAGGAAGTACGGGAACGTGCCCTTCGGCACCTCCGCGAACATCGCCCGGATCGGCGATTCCATCCATATGATGTAAGCGGCCACGCTCCCGATCACGATGAAGCTCGTGGCTGCGCGCCCGAACAGCTCCGCGGGAAGGTGGAGCATCGCGCCGAGCCCCGTGAACACATCGTAGAGTCCCACGGCTTTCGTCAGCGATTCGACCGGAACGAGAACGCTTACGGCCACGGTTGCGAGTACGTAGAGCCCCCCGATCAGCACGGTGCTGAGCACGATCGCGCGCGGGAAGCTGCGCTGCGGATCGCGCGTCTCTTTCACGTACGGGGCGGCGACTTCGGCGCCGGCCACGGCGAACAGGAGCCACGCGAACGTCGAGAAGTATTCGAGATTGAGCGACGGTGTGAGCGCCTCGCGCGAGTAGCCGGTGAACGAGACGCCCTTCGTGAACAGCGCGAACCCGATCGGCACCACGATCAGCAGGCCGACGAGCAGCAGCGTTCCGCGGCCGACCCAGTCGGCTAGATGCGAAAACAGTTTCACCCCGCGCGTGCTGACGAGCGTGAGCACGACGCAGATCACGATGCCGAGTGGAGGGAGCGCCCATGCCATGTTTTCGAAGACGTCGACGCCGCTCGCGGCGACCGAGGCGCGCACCGGCAGCAGGCTGAACGATCGCTGCAGATATACGATGTTGGCGACGAAGTAAGACCATGTGCCTACGAACGCCCAGGTCGGCCCGATGCCGCGTTCCATGTAGCTGTAGATACCGCCGCCTTCATCGGTCGAGTCGCTCGCGAACTCCGCGAGAATGAGCGCAAGCGGCAGGAAGTAGAGGAACCCGACCAGAAACCACGAGGGGATCGCGGAGAGCCCGAGCGCGACCATGTTGTCGATCACGTTCAGGATTCCGAAGGTCGCGACCACGATGAGCATGCTGATCGTGGTGATCGACATCTTTTTGCTTTGCCCGGCCATGGGCGCATCATATCGGATGAGGCGTGTTTCGTTCCGTGAATCTCGCGCCCGGCATTTCTGGACAGCGGGGGCGATCTGTCGGAATATGCGCATAGGGTGTAGAACCAGGGTCAGAGAAGGGGCAGACGATCATGGTAACGAATCGATTTCTCGCGGCGTTTTTCGCCGTATTCTACTTCGCGTCCGTCGGCAACGCGCAATCCATGCTCGGACAGGCGCTCTCCGAGCACGAACCGAACCGCATCGTCTGGACGAACGACGACGACGACGTGGCCTACCTCGATCTTCAGGTTTCTCTCCGATACGAGCTGCTCCCGCGCACGTTCGAAGGGATCAGCCGCAAGGTTTCGCCGGAAGGAAGCACGAAGCGACTGCGTCCGTACATCGCATTCACGACGAGGCTCGGCCAGTACGTGAAGACGCGCGAATCGGCGCCCGTCATCGGAAAGCGCTTCAACCCCCAGATCTATCTTCGGTTCGAGTCCCCGCAGAGCTGGTACATGCAGATCGCCTACGGACACGAGTCGAACGGACAGCATATCGACTCGCTCGACCAGTTTCAGCGCGCGCAGGAAGAAGAACTGCTCGTGAACGAAGACTCGACCTTCGCGCGCGATTTCGTGAGCCGCGGCTGGGACTACAGCGAGTTCGTCGCGGCGAAAGAATTCACGGGAGGCGCGACCCGTTTCGGTTTCTACATGAGCGGCCGCTACTTTCTGCGTGACGGCGCTCTCGAAGGGGAGCCGGACGAGTTCTTTCCGTGGGAAACGGTCGACGAAGACCGCGTGACGCGGCGGATTCAGGTTCACGGACTGAGGGCGACCGTGAAGTACGAACAAGACGTCAATCTCGGGTTTATCAAGGGGTGGAAAGTCGCGGGCGGTTTCGAAACCGGCGTCGAAAGTTTCGGAATGATCGGCAAACATCAGACCTGGCGCGTGGAATCGACCGTCCTCTGCGGCGTGCTTCCGATTCACGCGTTCGCGAGCACCGGATTCGGCGGCGACCTCGCCCGGTACAATCGCAAAGTGGATTCATTCGGGTTCGGATTCGAGTTCAGACCGAGCTGGAGAGGATAGGAAAACGGCATGCGCGTGATCATCGGGTTTCTCGCTTTACAATTCGCGCTCACTTCTTTCACTTCGTTCGTTTCGTTCCCGGCGCTCGCCCTCTTTGCCGTTTTCGGCATTACGGAAACCGCGCACGCCGAGGCGATCCCCGTCGAGATCGTCGAAACGGACGCCGGCGGATGGCAGCTCGTGCGCGGCGGCGAGCCGTACTTTATCAAGGGCGCGGGCGGAAGCGGCCCGAAGGACATGCTCGCGGCGGCGGGCGCGAACACGTTTCGGACCTGGGGCGTCGGGCCGGATCTTCAGGAGCAGCTCGACGAGGCGGAGCGGCTCGGGCTCACGGTAATCGTGGGGCACTGGCTCGGGCATGAACGACACGGATTCGACTACAACGATCTGGAAAGCGTCGCCGAGCAGTTCGAGCGCGTGCGCCGTGACGTGCTCGCGTTCAAGGATCACCCCGCGGTTCTGATGTGGGGGATCGGAAACGAGATGGAAGGCTTCGAAGGCGCGGACAACGCGGCGGTCTGGTCGCACGTGCAGGCGGTCGCGGCGATGGTGAAGGAACTCGACCCCCACCATCCGACGATAACGACCACGGCCGACATCGGCGGGAAACGCGTCGAAGCCGTGCACCGGCTCTGCCCCGCGATCGATGCCATGGGTATCAATTCGTACGGCGGGCTCCCTTCGATTCCGGAGCGCTATCGCGAGGCAGGAGGCACGAAACCGATCGTGATCACGGAATTCGGACCGCCGGGCACGTGGGAAGTGGGGATGACGGACTTCGGCGCGCCCCCCGAACTGACGAGCACGCAGAAGGCGGCGGTGTATGTGAACGCGTTCACGCAGGGTTGTCTCGAGTCAGGCGGTCTCTGTCTCGGCGGTTTCGCGTTCACGTGGGGTTACAAGATGGAAGCGACGCGCACCTGGTTCGGCATGCTGCTGCCGAACGGCGACAAGCTCGCGTCGGTCGACGCGATGACGGAAGTGTGGACGGGGGCGCCTCCCGCGAATCTCTGCCCCGAGATCCGGTCGTTCGCGCTGCAGGGTCCTGATGTCGTGAATCCCGGTGATCGCATCGAGGTCGCGCTCGACATCGTCGATCCCGAAGGCGCGCCGGTCGATGTGCAGTGGGAAGTGCGCGGCGAAGCGTCCACGTATCTTACGGGCGGTGACGCGCAGGCTGTGCCTCTTGCGCTCGACGGCGTGATCACGGAATCGTCGGCGACGGGCGCCGTGCTTACGATGCCGGGCGGCGGCATCTATCGTATCTACATGACCGCGAGCGACGGTACGGGCGGCGGCGCGACCGCGAACGTGCCCGTCAAGGTCGACGGGGAGCCGGCGCCGGCGCGCGTCAGAATGCCGGTGGCGGTTTACGAAGACGGACAGCCCGCGCCGTGGGCCGCTTCGGGATGGATGGGGGCGTACGACTCTCTCACGATGAACTTCGAATCGAAGAACGATCCGCACAGCGGCGAAACGTGCCTCGAGATCCGCTACGGCGGCCCCGGTCAGTGGGTGGGCGTGGCGTGGCAGCACCCGGCGAACGACTGGGGCGACGAGCCAGGCGGCTACGACCTGACCGGGGCGAAGAGACTCACGTTCCATGCGCGCGGCGAAGAGGGAGGCGAGAAGATCGACTTCGGCGTCGGCCTGCTCGGTTCGGACAAACCGCACCCCGACTCCGTGATCGAGAAGCTCGAGGGCGTGAAGCTCGAGAAGAAGTGGAAGCGCTATACGATCAAGCTCGAAAACAAGGATCTTTCTCGCGTCAAGACGGGGTTCGTCTTCACGACAGCGGGCCGCGGCCGCGCGACGAAGTTCTACCTGGACGACATCCGCTACGAGTGAGCGATCAGTCGAGTGACATCTCGACTTCGATCGCGTTTCCCGCCCGGTTCACGCTGACGCCGAGCGGACTCGCCCGAAGCGCGGCGATACGATCGTCGCGGCTCATCGATTCGACCGGCGTTCCGTTGATCGCCGTAATGAGGTCACCGGCCCCGAGGCCCGCCGCCTCGGCAGGCGATCCCGCCTCGACGCCCATCACCGGAATCGGACTCCCGTCGATCGAGGCGAACTGAATCCCGTAGCGCTTCTTCCCGCCCCCGGGCATCACGACGCGACGAACGGATGGCGCCTCCGTGGCCTGCACCCCGGCGGCATGCGTCCCGACGGCTCCGTTCGGCTGAGCAAACTGCACGCGCCCGTTGGCGGGATCGACAGTGACCACGAGCCGGCTCAGAATCTCATTGCCGATGTTACCGAACGGCGCCCCTTCGATGAAAGAGACGCGGGGATTCTCGAAGCGCATGTCGCCCAGTTCGATCGTGCCGTCGAGCGTGGACCCGAGTATCTCGAACTCGGCGTTGACGGTCTTCGCGCGCCCCGTGACCGTGGGGGGCGACGCGAGCGGCAGATCGGCCGCGGCCGCGAGCGGAAACGTAAAACCGCCCGGCGAGCCGGTATCGAGGTGGATCGGGAAGTCGCGACCGGCGACGCGAACCGAAACTTCGGGAACGGTTGTTTCGAAACCGAACACGCTCCGGCCGTCCGGCGCGGGGAGACTCCCCTTGTAGAGCCGAAGCTCCTCACCCGGATAGTCGAAAACGAGACGATACCCGTCGAAGATCCGATAGCTCAGAACGCCGACAGGAGCGCCTTCCATCTGCATGAACCCGAGCAGGTCGAACGCGGTGGCCTCCTGATTCTCGAAAGTGAGGCCGGCCACGGCGAGCTTCGAGACGGAAACGATCTCGGATTCGATTTCGTTCGGCCCGAGCGGGCTTTTCACCATTTGCGTTCCCGTGACGGGAAGATCGAGTTCTTCGGCCAGGCTGACGTCGAGGACCGTGTACGAAGCGCCGGTATCGAGAATGAACGTTCTCGCGGGCGTCCCGTTGATGCTGACTTCGACGACCGGGCGTCCTCCGAATGTCGTAAGCGGAAGCGTGGCCGCGGGCGCGGGTGCGGCGATGGCTTCGGCCTGCGGCACCGGGCCTTTCTGAACCACGCAGCCCGAGAGCGCGGCCGCGAAGACGAGGACGCCGGCGGCCGCCGTGAAGGCTCTGCCGGCGCCTGCTGCGAGGGCGCTGCCGGATGCGACGAATGCGCCGTAGAATTTACGGGCGTGCGATTTGTTCGGTTTCATTACAGTCTCCCTCGAGTGCAGCCTTGCGGCTTCGGTATCGTTGCGTGTATCGTATATTACGAATCGTAGTATCGTCAAGTTTCAGGAAAAGAGAGGAAATTCCGATGGCGGATCTGACCGAACTCGAGGCGTGCGTACTGGGGCTCATCTGGTCTGAGGGTCCGTGCACGCCCTACCGGGTGCAGCAGATCATGAAGAGTTCGCCCTCGCCCCACTGGAGCGGGAGCGCCGGCGCGATCTATCCCGTTTTCGAGAGGCTGGAGGGCGGGGGGCTCGTGCGGGCACGGACGCGCATGCAGGGGAAGCGCGAGAGCCGCGCGTTTCAGACGACCGCGAGCGGCCTGCGCGTTCTGCGGTCGTGGATCGGGCCGCCGGTTTCGGAATGGGCGGGCGACCTTCCGATCGATCCGTTGCGGACGCGCGTGCGGTTTCTGGGCGCGCTCAGTGTCGCCAGGCAACGCGCGTTTTTGCATGACGCGATCGCGATCCTGGAGAGCAAGCTGAAAGACGTGCAAACGGACTGCCGCGAACTGAAGAAAAGCGAAGACCCATTCCCGTACACGATGGCGCGCGGCGCCATTCACGTGACGCGCGCGCGCATCAAGTGGCTTGCGGAGATCGAAGCGGGGCTGGACGAGGGAAACGGAGAGTGACGGCGGGCTGATATCGATAGGTCTGGACAATTATGGGACTTTCCAGTACCGTTCCTCGAGCGTGGGTCAACCCACACACAGCCGGAATTCAGGTACATGCGCGAATCGCGCAGGAGGCAGGGAATCATGAAGAAGATGCTATCGCTGGCGGCGCTTATGGCCGCGACTCTCGTTTTCGGAACGGCCGGTACGGCCACGGCAACGCTCTGGGACTGCGAGTGCACGCTCGAAGGCTCGCAGGAAGTTCCGCCGAACGCGTCGACCGCGACGGGTACGGGCTCGTTCGTTCTCGACGACGTTGCCGGAACGCTCGACTACAACATCTCGTACAGCGGACTTTCGTCCAATGTGGTAGGGGCTCACATTCACGGTCCTGCGCCGGTCGGTGCCAACGCGGGAGTACTGTTCGGCCTCATTCCCGGCAGCCCGATCATCGGTCAGTGGGCTGGCATGAGCACGACGCATACCAACCTCGTCGCGACCGGACTCACGTACGTGAACATCCACAGTAATAACTTCCCGGGCGGCGAGATCCGCGGGCAGATCACGTGCACGCCGGTGACGGCTGTCGAAGAATCGAGCTGGGGCCGCGTCAAGCAGCTCTTCCGGTAGTCGATTACGCAGCAGAAGCTCGAGTAATGAAAACGGCGGAGGTCCGATGACCTCCGCCGTTTCTCGTTGTACGATCGGCCTCTCGCATGCGACCGTCACGATTCCTGCGGATCCCGCACCATTACCGTGCGGCCGCAGGCCTCGCCGCCTACCGATACGTAAATCCGAGGGCAACCTCCCACTGGCTCATTTCGAGTTCGATTGTCTGCTGGTCGGGCACTTCGAGCGGGTTCGTTCCCGTCACGGTGCTCGAGGGCGAGTACATGACGGCGAGTCCGATCTCGTTGTGATCGTTCAAAAGGAACGAGGTTCCGCCCGTGATGTGATGCTGCTGCACGCCGGGGGCGAGGATGTTGAACATGACCTCAGTGTCCGGAATCGGCTGATCGTTGTACGAATAGCCGCCGCGCACCGTCCATTTACGGTTCAGGTCATATTCGGCGCCGCCCTTGAAGACGTAGATGTTCTGCCATCCGAAGCCGGCTCCGCTTTCGCTGCCGAGCATGTTGGTCTGGAGTCCCGGCAGCATCGAGTTCGAGACGGCCGCCACTTCTTCGTAGAGAATCTGTGAGACGTCGAACGCGAGCCGCAGGTTGTTGTTCGGCTGCACGCCGAGACCGACGACCCACGTCGGCGGAATGTCGAAACCGCCGCTTTCCGCGAAGAGCCCCGCGTACTCGTCGAACTCCGTCATCCACATGCGGCTCTGGAAACTCGCGCCGAGCGAGAACACGGACGTGAACTGGCCGAGATACCCGACGCGGACTCCGCCGCCGTACGACTGGTCGTACCCGTTGTTCGTGAGGTTCGGGGCGTCGCCCGAGAATCCGCCGAACGCTTCGAGGCCGGTCGCTTCGAACCACTGGAAGGCGAAGATCGGCGTGACACCGATGCCGTGCATGTCATTCACGCGCCAGGAGAGCGACGGAGCGAGAAACGCCTGTGAAAGATCCACGCCGACGGGCGACGTGCCGCCGAACGTGTTGGTCGGCCACTGGGTGTTCATTCCGCCGTTTCCGTAAACGGCGACGCCGAGGGTCAGCCCTTCGCGCAGGCGCCAGTTCCCTGCGAGCGACGGGATGAAGAACCCTTCGTTCTCGCTGTCGAACGTGCCCGGTGCGAGCCCGAACGTTCCCTGCATCCCGGACGGATTGTTCGTGACAGTGTACGAGCGGCGCGGGCTGAAGAGCGCCACGTCGACATCGTACCTCTGGCCGAGGAACGACAGTGCGGCCGGATTGTGAGCGCCCGCGAACGAGTTCAGCGCGAGCGCGGAGCCTGCCCCCGCCATCCCCTTGTAGTCGACGCCGCATCCGTGCGAGAAATAACCCGTTGTGGCATGCGCCGTGCCGACGGTGAGAGCCAGAGCGACGATCAGAGCGACAAGGCCGCCCGCGTTTCGGATTGCGTTACACATAACAGCCTCCTTTAAGTGAAGATGATCTGACCGCCATGGGCCATTTCGTAAAACTGTCCGACGTTGATGATGTCTTCCACCTCGGGGCAGAAGTCCTCTTTTTTCAGGTGAAACATGTCGACGGTAGCTCTGCAGGCGTAAAGTTCGACACCCGCGTCATGCACCATTTCGACGAATTCCGGCACGGGCGGAATGTCGATCTTCTCCATCTCCCTGCCCATCATTTTCGTCGCCAGCGCGGACATGCCCGGGAGCATGCCGACGACGCTCGGCATATGCATCGCGGGGTTACCCACCGTGGCGACTTTCAGTTTGTCCATGTGTTTCGTCATGATCGTTTCGAGTCCGAAGAACGTGAAGAAGAGATTCGCCTCGATCCCTTCCATCCGCGCTCCGTTCGCCATGATCAGGCCGGGGTATACGCCGTCGAGCGACCCGCGCGAGATCACGATGGAAACTTTTTCGATTCTGCCGTTGTCCTGTGACACTGCAATCACCTCCTGGCGTTGCCGCCGGCGCTAAACGCACCCTTCCGGTTTCGAGAGTCCGGCGATCTTCGCCGCCTTCTTCGCGGGGCCTTTCGGAAACAGACGGTAGATATCCTTCACCGGCACGCCGCCCGTCTTCTTCATCCGGCGAATCGTCGGCACCTTGCCGTTCGCTTGGAAGTCGTCGCGCATGAAGCGGATCACTTTCCAGTGCTCTTCCTTCAGTTCGCCGACGTCTTCCCTGGTTGCGATCTCCTGCGCGATCTCTTCGTTCCAGTCGTCGGGGTTCACGAGGAAACCCTCTTCATTCACTTCGATCGATCGATCTTTCACGGTCATTGTGGTCATCGGGACCCTCCTTCATTCGTGCGCGCCGCGTCCGGTGAATCGGACGAGGACGCGTATCTGGCTGCTGCTACGTTCTTCATGAAGCGGACCATGAACGCCATGCCGCGACGGGCCTCGGGAGAGTTCAGCTCTTTCAGCAGATCCCATGTCGAGACTTCCTCGTCGACGTCGACGCCCATCTGTCCGTAGAAACTGACGGCGTTGTTCATCGCAGCAAGCATTTCCGGCTGCGTCATGTTCTTCACGGTGCTGACGATCGAGACCACGCTTTCGCGCAGCGCGCGGGCGTCTTCGATCGTGAACGACGTCACGATCGTGTCGACGATGCCGAGCAGTTCGCGTCCGAACTCGAAGTAACCCTTGCGGTCCATCGCGTCGAGATTCAGCGTCAGTTCATGGAAGGCTTCCATCGCGAGGGGCGTGGCGTCTTTCGTGAACTCGGCAACGCTCTCCACCTGTGCGAGCGCCTGATTGATCGTGCGGACGTTCCGCAGGAGCCGCCTCATGAATTCGATCGCGTCGTCCGAGTCGAAGTACGGCGCGATCTGATCGAACTCCGTGATCGCGGCCTTGTAGACGTCGCCTCCCACGATGCCGAGATCGGCCATCAGATCGTTCCGTTCGCGCCGTGACCGGCTCTGCTCCTCGATTTCCCGCGTCAGGAACGCCAGACGGTTGTCGATGCTGGCGAGTCGCTCTTCGATCGACATGCTTCCGGCGCCCCGGCCCGCTTCGCTTTCGTTTCGTGTGCGGGTATCGGTGCTCATGACGCTCTTCGCTTTCCGGCCATGCTCATCTGCGCTTCGATCGGCAGTTCGGCGCCTTTCAGGAGCACGTTCCAGTAGATCCAGCGGAACATCATCTTGCCCCAGTGGTTCATCTTGCTCTCTTCGAGCAGGGAGTAGGGCCCGATGCCGGGAAGCGGGAACTTGCCCGGGAGCGGCTCGACGTCGTAACTGAAGTCGATCAGGAGGCCCTTGCCGAAGCCCGATTCGATGAAGCAGTTGGCGTGTCCGTCGAAGCTCTCGAGAAGCGGTCGTCCTTCGATGTATCGCAGAAAATTGTCGTACACCGTGTCGGCCGCGAAGTGCGCGACGGATCCCGCTTTCGAAGCGGGGATATTCGCCGCGTCGCCGATCACGAAGATGTTTTCGTACTCTTTATGCTGGAGCGTGCGATCGTGCGTGGGAACGAACCGCAGCTCGTCGCCCATGCCGGAGCGCCCGATGACTTCCGCGCCCATGACTGTCGGCACGATCACGAGCAGGTCGTAGTCGATCTCGGTTTCGTCGTACGAGATCAGTTTGTTGCGCGCGCCGTCGACGCTTCCGGTATCGAAGTCGGTCGTGAGCTTGATGTTCTTCTTCTCGAGAAAATCGCCCAGATACCGTGAAGCGACCGGCTTGGTGAACGCGCCGGGGAGCGGGGTCACATACTCGATCTCCACTTTGTCGCGGATTCCCTGCTCCGTGAAGAACCAGTCGGCGAGAAACACGAACTCGAGCGGGGCCACGGGGCACTTGATCGGCATCTCGGTGACGCTCATGACCATCTTGCCGCCCTTCCAGTCCTTCAGGAATGCCGCGAGTTTTACGGCGCCGTCGACCGTGTAGAAATCGAAGATATTACGCTGCCATCCTTCGCCGGTAAGGCCTTCGGTTTCTTCCGGGCTGATGTCGCTGCCGGTCGCGATGATCAGCGCGTCGTACGACAGCGTTTGTCCGTTCGCGAGCGCGACGCGGTTCTCTTCGGGGTGGATCTTCTCGATCGCGGACATGACGAGCTCCACGCCGGGTCGAATGTAGTCGCGCTTCCGCTTGATGACGTCTTCGCGCGAGTAGATCCCGAACGGGATGAAGAGGAAGCCGGGCTGGTAGTAGTGCGTTTCGTCCTGATCGACCAGCGTGATCTTCCAGTCACGGCTTTCGAGTTCGGGCGCCAGCTTGTTGGCCATCATCGTGCCCGCGGTGCCGGCTCCCAGGATCAGCAGGTTCTTCATCATATGCTCCTTTCAGGCGCGTCGGCGGCTTTCAGCATTCCGCGTCGCCGTGGCCCGTGAACGATCTCTTTCATGTGGTCGCAGCTGACGCGCATTCTGTACACGTCGCACTCTCTGCAGTCGACGCTCCGGCACTTCGCGCCGACGCGGCGGACGCTCCAGCACGGCCCGATCATTTCGGAGTAGACGGGGCATTCACGGCAGTCGTCGTCGAGACCGCCTCGATATTCCCAGCACGGGATCAGCGCCATGATCTGCTTGATCCCTTTGATGTTCAGGCCGTGCTCGGTGATCATCTTTCGTACGCATTTCAGACGTTCCACGTCGTGCATGGAGAAGAAACGCTGCCGTGTGGCGGTTCGGTGAGCGAGGACCAGCCCCCTGTTTTCGTAGAGTCGGACCGTGCCGACCGCCACGCCGAGCTCCCGCGCGACCGCGCCGATACCGAGAACCGGGCTGTGCCGATCGAGTGTCGATGTCATCGCGAACCCCTCTATTGGCCGATGTAGACTTTCCGTATCTGATGATGTAGAGGGCATATCCGGTGCCATGTTGGAATTTTGCAGTGAAGAAGTTATTTCTCTTGATAACAACCGCTTAGGCGGGTTCATCGCTCCATCGTGAACGAGGGGATTCTCACTTGCGGGAATTGCATGGCGGTTGGTTCCCAGATATGAGAATATAGACGTGTACTTTGAAGGGGAGATTCCGCATGGCCACGATTCTCGTCGTCGATCCCGATCCTGCCGTGATCGCGGGTCTGACCGGGCTGCTCGAAAGCGAAGGCTTCGCCGTCAGAACGGCATCCGATGTCGCGGGTGCGATCGCACAGATCGATCGGGCGCACGTCGACGTCGTGATCACCGACCTGATGGCCCCGGGGCGCGACTGCCTCGACCTGCTCGATTACATCCGGAAAGCGGCGCCGCTCACGGGCGTCATGATCATGACCGAACACGGCACGCTCGAGAGCGCGATCGAGGTCATGCAGCGGGGGGCGGACGATTACATCCGCAAGCCGCTCGACCTGCAGGCGGTAGCCGCCCGCCTGAAGCGGATGCTCGAGCATCGCTCGCTCGCACACGAAAGCCTGCTGCGCGAGCAGGAGATGGCGGAGCGTTACGACTTTCGCAAGATCGTGGGCGAGAGCGAAGCGATGAAACGGGTGCTCGAGATGGTGCGGCGCGTGGCGCGCACCGACAGCACGGTGCTGATCACGGGGCCGAGCGGCACCGGCAAGGAACTGATTGCGCGCGCCATTCACTACAATTCGGGACGCCGCGCGAAACCGTTCGTCGCGGTGAACTGCGCCGCGATCGCGGAGTCGCTGATGGAAAGCGAGCTCTTCGGTCACCGGAAAGGCGCGTTCACGGGGGCGGTCGAAAACAAGCAGGGGTTCTTCAATTACGCCAGCGAGGGCACGCTGCTGCTCGACGAAATCGGCGACATGCCGATCGCGCTGCAGGCGAAGCTTCTACGGGCGATCGAGTCGCACGAAATCATTCCGGTCGG
>JABDJQ010000121.1 GCA_013002425.1 Gemmatimonadota bacterium | reverse complement strand
ATGCCAGACGAGCAGCGACAGCTTTCGGCTCATTGCACTCCCCCCTCCACCGCAAGGCAGAACGCCTCGAGAATCTTCGCTCCGGGGCCCGCCTCGAAGAGGCCCGTCGGGTCGCCGGCGGCGAGCGAACGTTTCCGGCTGCCCCAGACGGGGACCCAGTCAGGTACCTGATGCAGATAAGCCGCCCGTTCCGGATGCGGCATCATGGCGACGACGTTCCCGGCCGGATTGCTGACCGCGGCCGCCGCCTGGAGCGCCCCGTTCGGGAGCGACGGCCACTCCGTGGCAATCGTGCCGTCCGCCTCGCAGTACCGGAGCGGGATCTGTCCGCGCTTCGAGAACTCGTCGAACCGCGCCGGATCACTCGATACGAAGCGCCCTTCCGCGTGCGCCATCGGGATCGGAATCACCGCGCCGTCTGCAAGCGTGTTTGCGAGAAACGTATTGCTTCCGTCGGCCCGGAGCCAGACCCACTGACAACTGTAACCCGTGCGAACACCGTTAAGATTCGGCGCCAGAGCCGCCTCGACCCGGTTCGTCTTTCCCGGTACGAGGCCCGCTTCGACCAGAATCTGGGCCCCGTTGCAGATTCCGAGAATCGGCATTCCCCGCTCCGCCGCTTCGGAGAGGGTTTCCACGATCGGCTCCCTCGCCGCGATCACTCCGGCGCGCACCCGGTCCTGATAAGAAAACCCGCCGGGAAGAATGAACCCGGCGTATCGATCCAAAAGTCCTTCGCTTCGATTCCATCGTACAACCTCCGCCCGATAGCCCAGCCCACGAATCGACCGCGCGGTTTCCACCTCGCAGTTCACACCCGGAAATTGAATGACACCGATCGTACCCATGCTATACCCCCGGGAAGAGTTCGGCGAGCGCCGATTGATGGATCTCCCGCATTTCCTCTCCCGTCCATGTGATCGGCGCGAGTCCCGGCCCCTCGATCACGAGCGCGTCTTCGCCGGTCACCTCGGCCAGTCGATAGAGCGCCACACGCCGTTCGTGGGCGCGCTCCCGGAACCGCTCCTCGACGTCCGGTTCGATCTCGAGCAGAAAACCGCCCGATTCGCCGAACAGCGTTCGTTCGTAGTCGATCTCCTCGCCGAGCGGCGCGAAATCCGCGCGCAGTCCGCGCTTCGCGAAGTGCGGGTCGCCCGCGATCACCATTTCGGCCATCGCCATGAGCGCTCCCCCGCGGCTGATGTCGTGTGACGAGCGCACGAGCCCCTCCTCGACGAAGCGGCTCACGAAGTGAATCAGCGCGCGCTCCTCGTCATAACGGATCTTCGGGGGGGCGCCCCCCATACCGCCGCGCACGACCCGATCGTAGAGCGAGCCGCCGAGATCGTCGTATCGATTCCCGACGAGATAAAGCGCGTTCCCCGGGTCCTTGAGACGTAAAGTCGTAGCGCGTGAGGCGTCCGCGATCGTGCCGACCATCGCGATGATCGGGGAAGGTTTGACCGCCCCCCCGTTTTCCGACTGATTGTAGAAGGAGACATTGCCCGACACGACAGGGATCGGATGTTTCGGATCGTCGCGAAGTCCGATACGCGAGGCCGCTTCGGCGATACCCCGGACACCCGCCGCGAACTGATGATAGACCGCGGGATCTTCGGGGCTCCCGTAGTTCAGGCAGTCCGTGAGTCCGATCGGAGTCGCCCCGACAGCCGCGAGATTGCGCGCCGCTTCGATCACGGCGAGCGCGGCGCCCTTGTGCGGCTCGAGATCGCAGTACCACGGATTGCCGTCGACCGTGACCGCAAGCCCCACGGGGCATCCGTGCACGGGGAGAATGACGGCGGCGTCGGCTTCGCCCGGGCGAACGACCGCATTCCCCATCACTTCCGTGTCGTACGACCGGAAGATCGGCTCGGCGGACGCCCCGTTCACGGAACCGAGCATGTTGAGCAGCGCCGATGCGGGATCGAACGGCGTGTCGAACGTGCGGACGTACGGCTTCGGCGCAAACGCGCCCTCCACGCGGTCGGCGACCGCGCCTGTCG
>JABDJQ010000114.1 GCA_013002425.1 Gemmatimonadota bacterium | reverse complement strand
GCCGTGGCCGGCGACCGCGAGGGCGCGGCGCGGCGCGCGACCGCCGCGAGCCGGCGCGTGCGGGACGAATTTTCGTTCGACTCGGTCGTCGCGCGGCACCGGGAGATCTACGACTCATGAAACGCGTCGTCGGCTTTTCGAGCATACCGATCCGAAACGCCGCGAGCGGCGGCGCCGAGCGCATCGAGAACCTCTACCGTCATCTGCCGGACCGCTATCAGCGCACCGTAGCAACGCTCGGGGGCGCAAAGACCGGACGCGGGAACGAGAGCGTCACTCCTCACTTTACGATTCAAGCGTATCCGTCGGCTCTTCAGACAGCCTTCTACTACGCGGATCGTTTTCGGATCGCGCCGTTTTTCGAAGTCCACAAACTGCACGCGAAGGTGCGCTCCATTCCACGCGCGCTTCTTCGTGAGGCGCCCGACCTCGTGCAGTTCGATTCGCTCTGGCTCACGCCGTGGGCGTCGGAGGTCCCTCGCGGAGTCCCCGTGGTTTACGCGAGTCACAATTACGAAACGGAATGGTATCAGGGGCAGCTGCGCCGTTTCCCTTTCTCGAAGTCGCATCTGCGAAGCCTGCACGCGCTCGAGAGGAGAGCCGTCGCGCGCGCCGATCTCGTGATCGCCGTGACGGATGAGGATCGTGACAAGATGATCGCCGAGCTCGGCGGGCGCGCGGACACGATCCGCGTAATCCCGAACGGCTTCGACGACGAGGCGATCCGGCCCGCCGACGAAAAAACGAAGCGCCGGGCGCGCCGCGCGCTCGGCCTGCCCGAGGATCGCACGATCGCCCTGTTCTCGGGGTCGAACGTGGTCCCGAATCAGGATGCGGTCGAGTCGATCGTGCACGTAATGGCTCCGAAAGCTTCGGAAGACGTCCTGTTTCTCGTAGCCGGTTCGATCGGCGAGGCGTTCCGCGGTTTTCAGAGAGACAACGTCGTCTTCACGGGGCGCATGCCCGCGCTCACGGCGTGTTTTCAGGCCGCGGACGTCGGGCTGAACCCGATCCGGCTCGGTTCGGGTTCCAATATCAAGGTGCTGCAGTATCTCGGCGCCGGACTTCCGGTCATTTCGACCGATTTCGGCATGCGCGGATTCGAGGAACTGGTACCGTATGTTGCCGTGAAGCGGATCGACCTGTTCCACCGTCATATCGGGAAGGATCTCGTGCTCGCGACGGGAGCGGTCGATCGTGTAAGAGAGGCCTATTCGTGGCGGGGCGGGGCTGCTAAGCTGGCTGACGCGTACGATGCTCTGCTGGGGGTGAACGGAAATTGCTGATTCGATCGTTCTACTGCGCGCTCACGGGCACGCTGTCCGTCGCGCTGCTCGCGCTGTTCGTACTGTTCGGCCTGAACGAGCGCTTCGTGGACAGCGCGACGCTCGGCTGGCTCGTCTTTCTCGGGCTCCCGCTTCTTCTCGCGGTTCCGGCCACGCTGATCACGCTCGCCGCCGGCGCGCTCGCGCCGGGCAGGCCGCGGGTCCACGGCGCCGTTTCGCTCACGCTGATCCTCGGTCTTTTCGTTCTACCCGTCACACTCTTTCTGATGAGAGACGCGCTGGCCGAGTTTCTGCTCGGTTCGCCGGGACTCACGAACCTGCTCACGGGCGTTGCGGCCGTGCTGCTGCTGACGGGGCTCTACGGACTGACGCGCGTTCTTTCGCGCGCGCTGATCGATGACGAATCGGGGCGCGGCCGCTGGGCCGTTCCCGTCGCCTTCGCGCTCGTCATCGCGATCGCCTGTCCGATCGGGGGCTTTCTTTCGAGCCGTCCGCTCGCGCTCGACAAGGACAAGCCGGTCACGGTGATCTTCGGCGCCGACGGGGTCTCATGGGAGAGAATCGACGAGCTGACGGAAAAGGGCGAACTCCCCGCGTGGAAGCAGTTGCAGGAGGAGGGCGCCCGGATCGACATGGAATCGATCGAGCCGCTCATGTCGCCGATTCTCTGGACCACGATCGCGAGCGGCATGGGCGCCGACAAGCACGGCGTGCACACGTTCTACGCGTCGTCGGCCTCCGTCGAAGTGCCGCGGATCTGGGACGTCGTCGAGCAGAACGGCGGACGCGCGGGCCTGCTCGGATGGCCGGTTACCTGGCCGCCCCGTCCGATCGACGGTTTCATGATTCCTTCGCTCTTCGCGCGCGGCCCGGAGACATATCCCCCCGAACTTTCGTTCGTACGCGAACTCGCCATGCGCGAGAAAGGACGAAGAACGCGCGACATGCGAAGCTACGCGATCTACGGCATTCGCTGCGTGCAGTACGGCGTCAAACTTTCCACGCTCGTTCAGGCCGTGGAAGTTCTGAGAGGAACGGACGATTATCTCGCATCGCTTTCGCCCCGCCGTTTTCTGAAGCTCAAAATTCATGGCGACATCTTTCTCGAACTCTGGGAGAGGGAGCGCCCCGACTTCGTCACGTTCTACAACAACGTCCCGGACGTCACGAGCCACTACTTCTGGAAATACTTCGAACCCGAAGCATTCCCCGAGGTCACTCCCGAAGAAGCGAAACGCTTCGGCGACGCGATCCCGGAAGCGTATCGTCAGTATGATTCCGTGATGGGGAACATTCTGCGCTACGTCCCCGAACACGTGAACATCGTCGTCCTTTCGGATCACGGATTGCGCGCGACGGCTACGCAGACGGACGGCACGATCCGGATCATCCGCACCGAAACGTTCCTCGACCGCTTCGGAATCGCCGACGTAATCCAGGGAATCAATCTCGCTTCACGCGTCTACCTGCGTCCGAGCGCCGGGAAGGGCACGATCCCGACCGCGTTCGCGACCATGCTCGACGATCTCGCGATCGACGAGACGGGCGATCGTCTCTTTCAGATCTCCGAAGACGACTGGGGCAACGTGATCGTGGACGTGCGCCGCGACGTCGACGTCGCGGGCTTTCACGTGACGCTGCCGTCGGGCGAGTCGATTCCCATCGACGACTTCGTGGAAGAGACGCATGCGAAGGTTTCCGGCGTGCATCATCCGCGCGCCACGCTGCTCGTGCGCGGCGAGAAAATCCGGCGCGGGGTCCGGGACCTCGACGCCACGATCCTCGACGTCGCCCCGACCGTTCTTTATCTCATGGGCTACCC